>PACC02000086.1 GCA_002699695.2 Paracoccaceae bacterium
ATGGCTGTAATCTCGCAGCCAATGAAAATGGTGAGAAACTCATCAATGGAATTGCTGAGTATACATTAGCTGATGTGGCAGCTTCTACAGACTTAACTGGTTCTAACGCAATGGGAGGAGATTCTGATCTCGAATTTCGTACGGGAGAGGTTTTAACTTCAGTCATTAGTATGAGTGGTTTGACGGAAAATCTGGTTTGGTCGGATAGTGACATTGATTCTCAATTGCAATGGCCTGATCTAAAAACCTTAATGAAATCGTACAATAACGATAACGTTTATACCTACGAAGAAATGCGGACCGTGCTTGAGACAGCTGCCGCGGGAGGAATTCATTCACTTGAGTTTGCTGACCTGAAAAAAATCTACAACACGATTAGTGGGGCTTCTGAATTTGCTACGGATCCGGGTAGCAGTGACTCATATGTCCAATACATTACATACGGCACAATTTTTCCTCATGTGGCGAATGCCAAATGGTGGGGTGGAGCCACAAAACTGGCCCAAGTGGAGACGCTTGGAAATATGCAGGCAAATATGTCTGAGGCAAAGGCAACTAAGTTAATTAAAAAATGGTTTTACGGTGAAGATTTACCTATGCCGGTTGCTGGAGGCGATACTGCTAATCCGGATGCGGCAGCTACGGTTGGGGTTTATAAAAAATCGACTGGTCCAATGTTTAAGAAGGACATCGATCTAGCCTCGAATACTTCTTCGACGACTGCAGGTATATTAGTAACGGCAGATGACATGGCTCAAGGCTCTGCAGGGACATGTTGGATATTAGCCTGCCTGGGAGCCGTCGCACACGCCGGAACAGGTGATGCCGCTAAGGCTGGTAAGGCAATTGAAAACCTTGTTATTGATCCCATTACTGACGACCAAATCTGGGGTATGAAGTTTTATGATAACAATAAGGAAGCTGTGTATGTCACGGTGAACAGTGATATTGCCATTAAAAATACGACCAGCTGGTCGCAGGCCGATAAACCATTATATGCTCTCAATGCAGAGCCCGTTTACATAGACATTAATGGTGATGAAGATGGCATCGCTAATGGGGATAACTTAAGTGGAGCAGGTAACCTCACTCTAGACGGGGCCTTAGTGAGTAGTGGCGTCGCCAGCATGGATGGTGGATACGGAAAAGTTTCAATTAAGAGCTCAGGAAATGATTCAGGGATAACCTTTACGATAAAGGGTGAACACAGCCAAGGTACTTCTCCAGAAGTTCTTACTGGAGCTAATGGAGTTACCTCAACAGTCACACAAGGAACGAAATGGTGGAAAACTATTACGGAAATTAGTGTGAGTGGCGCTACAGATGGGACGGTCATTGCCGGAGAAAAAGGAAATTCCTGGGTGACCCGAGATAAAGACTTGCATGGTGAATTATGGGCCGGGTTGTTTGAAAAAGGTTATGCACAGGCAAATTCCTATATCGCCAATCGCGGTAATTCTGGTGAAAATAGTTACAAAGTTATGGAGGGGGGAAGTGCTATAGGACTTAAGCACCTGACTGGTAATGATTTTCAATGGTATGGAGGGGCAGCCAGCCAATATCAGTACTCGAATGTAAAACAAGCCACCGTACAGGAATTTGCTGATCTTCTGGCCGCTGGGGCTGTAGGCTATGTTGGAGGAAGTAAGAGTAGTGTTGATCCAGTCACCGGTGCTAAGCAAATGGTGGCGGGTCATGCTCACATGATCCTGGATTATAATTCAACAACGAATGAATTTTTAATTAGAAACCCGTGGGGAGGACAAAATTCATCTTCGCGTGATATGGAGTGGTGGGCATCCCTAACCGAATTGACGAGTGAGAGTAATAAAAACTGGGTAGCATTCTCCCAGCCAATTTCCATCAAGGCTGCAAAAACCTACACCTATACAATTAGTTCAGATGCTGCCAGTGGTGGTGCTGCGGTATTTGAGGGAAAGCCCATTACCTTTACCGTGAACCGAAGTGACGTTGGTGATGAGACTACGGTATACTTGAGTACGGTTGCAGGTACGGCAAATGGTAGTGATTACAAAGAATATACCAAGACACAACTTAAATTTGGGAAACAAGAAACTCAGAAAACTTTTGTCGTTGAGACTTTTAACGATTCTTTAAATGAAGATAGCGATGGGATCGACAATTTCAGCCTGGGCTTATTCACCAAGAGCACGCAAACTTCAGCAACTGTTTCATCTACGGCTTATATCAAAGACAAAGTTCCAACCAATTACAATTACACAATCACGTCAGATGCGGGAACAGCAAATAAATCGCTGACCGAAGGTGGTGAAATCACCTTTACCATAAACCGTAGCAAGGTCAACAATAGTGATAATCATTCTGACTCTACGGTTTATTTGAATACGGCTAACAATACGGCCGGATCTTCTGATTATCGAACTATGAGTAAGTTCAAATTAGACTTCAAAACGTTTCAAGAATCAAAAACCATCACGGTTAAAACGTTTAAGGATACTGAAGATGAAGGAAAGGAAAGTTTTAATTTAAATCTTTATAAAGATTTAACAGCGGCGGAAGCAGCTGGAACTCCAGTAGCCACGGCAGCGGGCTACATGGAAGATGAATGGTCCCCGTCTTATAATTATTCCATCACATCGGATGCTGGAACGGTGGCTCAGGCTAAAAATGAAGGACAGGCCATTACTTTCACCGTGGCTAGGAGTGGAAGCGGTACTACATCCAAGGTCTTTGTTTCTACTTTAGATAAATCAGCAATAAATGGGGATGACTTTGAAGGCATTTCAGACCAGGAGTTAACTTTTAAGGCAAACCAAAAGGAATTGACTGTAGAGATTAAGACCAAGCTGGATACTTGGCTGGAGACTACAGAATTCTTTGAGTTGGGTCTTTATACGGATGCTAATACCAAAACAATAGAAGGTTCCAGTGCCGCTTTCATTAAAAATGCAGATTATAAGGCGGATTATTACTATATCACAAATGACTCAGTGGCTGGGGGAGATGCTGATGGCATTTCAACCGCCCAAAATTTAAATGACCCGGATGCTATCAGTAATGGGGATAATTTAAGTTCGAGTGGTAATTTGACCATAGATGGAGCATTGAACAGTGGAGGGACGGCGACCTTGAATGATAAGGTTGTGACAATCACGAGTGCCGGGAATGACTCTACAGCTAAATTTACCGTAACGGGAACCAAATCGGCGATCGATCTTAACGGAGATGGTGATACTACGGATGCAGGTGAGGGTGCCGGTGCTCAAACAGAAATCATTTGGGGTGTAAATAACGGTACTGCTATTGGAAAAAAGCTTTTTAAGACGGTCACCCAAGTATCGGTTGATAAAGCAACTGATGGTAATGTAACAACCGGGGTCTCTGGTGGGGGTCTCGCGATTAACGGAGCCCTCAACAGTGGTGGTACAGCGACGCTGGGTGGAAAGTTTGTCTCTCTTACCAGTGCTGGTAATGACTCTAGTGTTAAATTTAAGGTAACCGGTACGGACATGAGTGATGGTGCACTAACCGAAACCATTTTTGGTTCGAGTGCCCAAACCGTAACTGGGACTAAACTGTTTAAAACCGTTACAAAAGTTGAGGCTGACGCGGCAACCGCGGGTAATGTTTCTGCAGGAGTGATTGGAGATGGAACTGATGAAGGTAAGGACATTACTTTCACCATTACGCGCTCAAATGTAAATAATGCTTCTGACAAAATATATTTAAGTACGTCCGCTGGCTCCGCTAAAGAGACCGATTATGAGGGGTTTCAAGGAAAAGAGATTAAATTTTCTTCCTTTGAAACCACTAAAACGGTCACGGTAAAAGCAAAATCTGATTCAGCCAATGACGATAATGAATATTTTTGGCTCAACATGTATCTAAACAAAACGGCTTTGCAAAACGATGAGTCCATGGTCAACAGTAAGGCCTATATTGATCATGTTCCTGTCCCTACGCAACATTCTTATGTTATCTCAAGTAATAGTGCAGCCGATAATTCAAATGCTGTGACTGAAGGTAACCCAATAACCTTTACAATAACACGTACTAAGGATAGCGGTTCGGATGCGCCGTCCTCTTTATGGGTTAGTACTTTTGCCGGATCTGCTAACGAAGATGATTATAAACCAATTGACAAGATGATTGTTGATTTTGGGAAAAAAGAACTCGTTAAGACGGTAACGGTTCAGACAAAATCAGACACTCTTAACAGTGAGAATACGGAAGATTTTTACTTTGCTGCTTTTAAAACGGCTGATGATGCTGAAAACAAGAATGTAGAGGCAACATGGCAGTATAACAAAGCTTATATCAAGAATGTTGCAGCAGCTTCTTATACTTATACGGTCAAGGCAGACGCAGATTATGACAATCCTGTGGAAGAAGGAAATGATATTCTTTTTACAATTACCCGAAGTGCTACGGGAAGTGCGTCAACTGTCTATGTTAGTACGACCCAGGGAACTGCAGATGCAGATGATTATACAGCGTTAAGCGCTGTACCTGTCGTATTCGCTGCCCAACAAAAGACGAAAACAGTGAAAGTCACTTCAGTGACCGACAACCTTACGGAAGATAAGGAGTTCGTTAACCTGAATGTATATAAAACAGTTGATGATGCAGAAAGCGGGGACTATGCTGCTTGGGCATCTGGTTACATTAAGGATAAGGCTGGAACGGCAGCTTCAGATTATTCTTATGCTATAACTAGCAGCCACGCGAATCCTAATTTGAGTGATGCCGTGACTGAAGGGCAGGATGCTTCATTCACGATAACTCGTACTCTTGCTTCCGGTAAAACTGCGTCCGCAGCGACAGTGTATGTAAGCACTCGGGATGGAACAGCGACGGTTGAAACTGCTGATTATGAATTTAATTTTAATTTAGCTGTAGATTTCAAAAAGGATGAATTAAGTAAAGAAGTAACCATTCCGACCTTCTCTGACTCAGCTTCAGATGATGGTGAATATTTCTTTTTGGAATTGTATAAAAATGAAGTTTTAGACGTCTCTACGTTTCAAAATCAGGAGCAGGAGCCGGATGGTTGGGGTAAAGCTTATATCAAAAATGATGCTACGGAAGTATCAAATGCTTCAACCTATAATTACGCGGTTAGTAGTTCCCATGGTAACAATAGTGGAGCTGCGAAAGAGGGAGAGACGATAACTTTCACTATTACGCGAACCAGGGAAGATGGAAGTTCTATTGGTAGTTCCGACAAACCTACAACAGTTTTTGTAAGTACTTCCGAGGCTTCAGCTTATAATAACGATTATCAATCTCTCAACTTGGCGCCCGTTGATTTTAAGAAAGACGAGACGGTTAAAACTGTCACAGTGGATACAATCGTTGATACAGATAATGATGAAGGTACGGAGTATTTCTGGTTTGATCTTTATAAAACCAAATCGGATGCAGATAACTTTGACTATCACTCCTGGGCTCAGGGTCATATTAAAAATGACACTTCTTTGGCAAACTCTCTAGGTAATTATACCTATTCAGTTGCATCATCGACGTCCGACGGTAATGGCGTTAAGGAAGGCGGTGATATTACTTTTACTATTACAAGGACCAAAGTAGATAATGGCCAGGCAGACGTGAAGTCAACGGTTTACGTAAGTACTTCCGAAGGTTCAGCCTATGAAGACGACTATGTTCCTTTAGATTTGAAAAAGGTAAAATTCAAAAAAACAGAAACTAAGAAAACGGTCACAGTCAAAACTAAAAAAGATAGTGTCACTGATGATAACGAATCTTTTTGGTTTGATGTATTTAAAACAACAGCAGCTGCTGACAATTATGATTATGCGGCCTGGGCCGAGGGCCACATTGCTGATGATGCTGGCGCTGTTACCGCAGCTGCAACCTACGAATACGCGGTTACCAGTTCTCATAATGCTGCCAATAACAAGGCAACTGAGGGAAGTGACATAACATTTACGATTGTGCGGACAAATTCTGGTGGTGGAGCTAACAGCGCTTCAACTGTTTACATTAGTACGACGCCTGGATCAGCCTCTAAAGATGATTTTGAAGTCATCACAAATAAAGCTATTGAGTTTAAAGCTGACGAAAGCAGTAAGCAGATAACGGTTGGTACAAAGAAGGATGCTGATGCCGATGATGGAGAATACTTTTGGTTTGACGTTTATAAGTCTTTATCAGCAGCTGAAAATTTTGAATATTATAAGTGGGATCAAGGATTTATTGCTGATGATACCAGTGCAGCAGACGCATTAAATAATTATACGTACACTGTCACCAGTGCTAATAATTCCGGAAACAAAGTTACTGAAGGTGGCCTCGCCACTTTTACAATCAGCAGATCAGAAATAGACGCTTCTAAAGCGAACGTTGCAGCTACAGTTTATGTGGCAACGGCAGTCGGTACAGCTGGTGAAGATGATTTTGAAATGGTGACCAAGAAGGCCATCGATTTTAAAAAAGATGAAACTTCTAAAACATTCACGGTTCAAACAAAAGAAGACGGTGCCACAGAATCTGGTGGTGAGTACTTTGCCTTAGAATTATATAAAACCGAAGGCGATTTGGAAGACGGTGAATATACTGCTTACGGTAAGGCTTTCATCGCTGACAATGCATCGGCCGCTTTAGCAGTGAGCAATTATAATTATACCGTGACGGGATCTAATAACACAGAAGGAAAAGCAGCGTCCGAAGGTTCCGACATGACCTTTACCATTACTAGGGCAGAAATAGACGCAAGCCAAACAGATGTAGCTTCAACTGTTTACGTGAGCTCGACGCATAGCACTACGGATGCAGAGGATGTGGAGTCCTGGGATAAGAAGAAAGTTGAATTTCTTAAGGATGAGTTAACCAAGACTATTACAATTAAGACGAATACGGACACTGAAACAGAAGGATATGAGTCTTTTTGGCTGGATTTATTTAAGACCGAGGCAGATGCTGATGACGGCAACTACGCTGCTTGGGACGTGGGTTACTTGAAGGATAATACCACAGCAGCTAATGCAACCAATAACTACAATTATACGATTACAACCACTGCTGGTAAGCTGGATCCAGTCACAGAGGGAACAGACATTACCTTCACCATTACCCGTGCGAGGGTCGATGGGAAGGAAATAAAATATTATACGAATTCTTCGGATCAAGCGGGAAATATTGCCTCAACGGTTTACGTGGGGACGCAGGATAGTTCAGCGACCAGTTCTGATTATGAGGCTATGGTGGTTCCAACCGAACTTAAATTCCTACCTTTGGATAAGACTAAAACGATTACGGTTAAAACTTATTCGGATGAAGAAACTGAGCAAAATGAATCCTTTTATCTAGGTTTGTTCAAAACAAAGGGAGCGATTAATTCTTATGCGGAAACAGGTGATGAATCTCTCGTAGATGCATATACCGCAGGTTACATGAAAGACCCTGCTGCCGTTTCTGGAGTAGGTACCTTCAGTTATACCGTGACCACAAACTCACCATCCAATAGCGCTAAGACTGAGGGCTCAGATATTACGGTCACTATTACAAGAAATATCTCTGGTGGTAATCCTGGAGATTCTACCATTTATATGAATACCACACCTGGCAGTGCTGGTGACGATGACTACACAGCTCACAAAGCTACTCCAGTCGTTTTCGCATCCAGCGATGCCAATGGAGCTACAAAAACAATAACCATTAAAACGAGTACGGATGCATTATCAGAAAGCAAAGAAAACTTTTATGTTGATCTCTTTAAAACTATTGCTGATGCCAATGAGGGTTGGCCGTATTTTACTTTTGATACGGCTTACATTGCCAATGGGGCAGCTGATGCTTCAGCTAGTCGGACCTATACGATCGACAATAATAGTAAAACGCAAGGCGCAGCAAGGGATGAAGGCACAACGGTTACGTTCACCATCACAGTTGATGACACAGATGCAGCATCGAAGGTTTGGGTTAGTACGAAGGATGGTACAGCGAAAGCCGGTGAGGACTATACGGCCATAACGAAAAAAGAAATAAGTTTTGCCCAAGGAGATAGTTCTGAAACTGTTACAGTTACTCTCCTCAATGATACGGACACCACTGATGATAATGAAGCATTTTACTTAGAACTGTATAAGTCTAAGAAAGATGCCGAGGAGGGAGATGAACATTCTTATTCAAAGGCCTTAATTAACAATACCTCTGTCACAGATAATTATTATTATAAAGTCGTGAGCAGCCATGGATCCTCTAGTCCGGTCACTGAAGGATCAGATATCACCTTTACCATAACGCGTTGGTCAAATTCGCAAAAAACAACGCAAGGTACTACGGGAGATACGACACTGTACGTGAGCACCAGTGCATCCTACAATTCCACAGACGATGATTTCCAGAAAATCACTGCAGATCCATTGACCTTTAAGAATGGAGAACATTCAAAAACATATACCGTTTCGACAACAGCGGATTCTGCATCTGAAGGAAAGGAACTGTTTTGGTTTGACGTCTATAAAGAGAAAAAAGATGCTGAAGATGACAACTGGGGAGGGACAAACGGTTATACAAGTGGATACATCACTGATGGTTCTGGATCATTCATCCCCACAGACGCTTCTTCAAACAGTCCAAGCTATACCTATACAATAACAAATCAAAATTCCGTTTTGGGTAATAGTGGAACTGTCATTGAAGGAGATGATGCTATCTTTACCATTACCCGTTCAGGTACAGGAAGTGAATCAACAGTTTATGTCAGTACTTACATAACTGATGAAGCAGGTTATGCGGGAGAAGAAGATTTCGCAGCTCTAGATCATGTGGTAGTTATTTTCGGTAAGGATGAAACAGTTAAGGAAATTAGAACGGCCACCGTTTTAGATGATAATAAATCGGAGGCTAATGAATTTTTCTATCTTCGTATGAATAAAGGTGCAACGGGTGAAACCTATGAGCCAGGTGTTTATGATGATGTTACCATTACTCAACCGTCTGGTATGCTGGGAACCATCGCTTTAGGTGGGAATTCAGGATCCATATCGGGAACTGATACAGTTACCGTAACAGCAGCTTCAAAGACAAGTTTTCCTGGTCATAAGGCAGGACAATTTTTTAATGACTTTGCTTTTTCAGCAAAAACCACCAATGGAAAAGTTGTCAGCTGGGGTAATGCGGATAAGGGTGGAGATAATTCAGGCGTATCTTCTCATCTCACTAGCGTATCGCAAATTTATTCCAATGCTTCAGCGTTTGCCGCCGTGAAAACGGATGGATCAGTTGTTACATGGGGCAATGCTAATGCCGGTGGAACGTCCTGGGATGCTGATGGTCTCTCAGTAAGTGCCTCTCTTTCAGGGTCTGGTAATCTAACCCTGGGAGGAGCTGCGACAAGTTCGGGTTCAGCTACCTTTTCCAAAGGGAATAAAATTACCATCACAAGTGCGGGCGATGATTCTGGACGTAAATTTACCGTTACGGGTACTGATGCCGGAGGTAGCAGTCAGACAGAGGAAATTACGGGTGCAAATGCCGGAACAGCAGAGGGTACAAAATTATTTAAGACAGTCACTCAGATAGCAGTGGATGGCGCAACAGCCGGTAAGGTTACAGCCGGGAACTTGTTTTCTCTTACTTATGACATGGCTTCAGATTTGAATGGAGGAACAGACGTCACTAAGATTGCCTCAACAGCAGATGCTTTTGCTGCCATTCGGGCCGATGGATCGGTTAAGACATGGGGAAATAAAGGAACCGGTGGTGACAGTAGCTCAGTTTCTTCCTCTTTAAATGGTACGGTGAATGTAAGAGATATCTACTCCAATATGTCTGCTTTTGCTGCTATTAGAGACGATGGTTCCGTCATTACCTGGGGCTATGGTTTATATGGTGGCGATAGCTCTTCTGTAGTGAACAAAATTACAACGACGGGTCATTCTGACTTTAAGACTGTGACGGATATTTCAGCGACGGGATCAGCTTTTGCTGCAATACGTTCTGATGGATCAGTTGTGACTTGGGGTAATTCCCAGGATGGCGGAGATAGTAGTGGTGTGGCGTCTGCTATTGATGGAGATACGGACCCAACCGATGTGGTTCAGGTTTATGCTACTACTTCGGCCTTTGCAGCTTTACAAAAAAATGGAGCAGTCATTACTTGGGGCGATGTCAATAATGGAGGTTCAATATCAGCTGTTTCTGCAAGTCTCAATGGAGCAACCGATGTCACACAGATATTCTCAACCAATACAGCGTTTGCCGCTCTTCGATCTGATGGCTCAGTTATAACTTGGGGAAAAGCAGCAGATGGAGGGAATTCATCTTCAGTTACTGCGGATATTGATGGGGACAGTAATGGTGATGGGAATACAAGTGATACCACGCAGGATATTACGAAAATAGTTTCTACCACTGGTGCCTTTGCAGCTATAAGGGCTGATAATAAAGTGGTGACTTGGGGATATGGAGCCTACGGAGGTGATAGCAGTAGTGTGACTTCTATCATTAATGGGACACTGGATGCTGATAGTGTATCTGTGAGTGCAAGTGTTTCAGCAGGAGGAAATTTCGTTCTTGGTGGAGATCAAACTTCAGGCGGTGCGGCCAGCTTTGCCAATGCGGAAAAGATTACCTTTACGAGTGCAGGAGATGACTCAGCAAGGACTTTTAAGATTACGGGAACAGATGCGACAGGCAATGCACAAACCGAAGATGTGACTGGAGGCAATGCCAAGGCTGTTACAAGTACAAAGTACTTTAAGACGGTGACACAGATCAGTGTTGATTCAGGAGGCAACACGGCTGGTGCTGTGACGGCTGGCGTGGTGAATAAGGAAGTTAAAACAATAGTCAGCACGGATAAGGCTTTTGCTGCCTTGCTCAAGGATGGCTCTGTGATTACCTGGGGTGATAGTTCCGCTGGTGGAGATTCCTCGTCGGTTTCCGGTAAGTTAATCATGGGAACGACAAACTCAAGTGTTGTTGAATCGCTATCTGCTTCCAGTGGTGCTTTCTCTGCGATCAAAGCAGACGGTAGCGTGGTGACCTGGGGTAATTCTGATTTGGGTGGTGATAGTTCGGGGATCGATTTTAGTGCTAATAAGGTTCAGGGAATGTCGGGAGCCAGCA
>PACC02000004.1 GCA_002699695.2 Paracoccaceae bacterium
GTTTAAATAGTTTACAAGACCAACTGTGGAATAATTTAATCCCGAAGTCGACAACGAAAATAAAACTAATGGTACAGCTGTGATTAAACCAGACATAGCAAACATATAGAAATCAGTTGTAGATACATGGAATAATATCTCTGGCGAACGTAAGCTAAGAATAAATAAATAACATAATGCTATGGGACATAACAAGAAAATCTCCACCGAAACAGTTTGCAAAGAATCCAAACCAAGGTAACTTTTTATTAGGCCGTATATACCAAAGGTCACTCCCAATAAAACAGATATATAAGGAATGTGCCCAAGACCTTTAGCAAGTAAAACTACTGCCATAAGAGCTAATAGTAAGGCTATTAACTGAATCATCGAAAATTTTTCCTTTAAAAAAAGGAAGCCAAAGCAAACGGCAATTAATGGAAAAATGTAATAGGCAAACGAAGCTTGAATAACTTGTTTTACACTAATGGAATAAATGAAGCCAAATTGATTGATTCCTATCATCAGGCTAGCACAAAGCAGCAGAAAGAATATTCTATAGTTTTTAACTAAGGATAAGGTTCCACTTAGTTTTCCTGTAAAAGTCAAGAAAAATGCTAAAAAAAACATCCCCCATATAACCCTGTAGGCCATTATAAGTAGAGGATCAATATGACCTAACTTACGATAAAAAAGGGGAGACAGTCCCCAAATAGAGCAAGCCGTCACTAGAGCCACCAGTGACGAAAGCTTCAAAAAAACCTGCCCCTAATAACCAGATGATCACCTCATCCGTGATGCTACATTTTCCCAATTCACCAAATTATCTAGAAAATTTCCCAAGTAAGCAGGCCTTTTATTTCTGAAATCAATATAATAAGAGTGTTCCCACACATCACATCCTAATAAAGCATTCTGCTTAAAACATACCGGATTAACGCCATTCTCAGTTTTAGTGATCCCCAAAGAACCATCTTCAAGCTGCACTAACCAGCACCAACCAGCACCAAATTGTCCTACACCTGCAGCAGCAAATTGTTCCTTAAAATTTTCAATAGAGTTGAAATTTTCCTTCAAAGCGTTTTCTAGTTCTGAAGGCATTGAACTACCATCTGCACCCATCATTTCCCAAAACTGGCAATGATTCCAATGCTGTGACGCATTATTGAAAATACCATTCTGTGCTACAGATTTTGAGTTATACGTGCCAATTATTATATCTTCTATCGACTTATTTTCCCACTCTGTTCCCGCTACTAATTTATTGCCATTATCGACATAAGCTTTGTGATGCAGATCATGGTGAAATTCTAAAGTTTCAGTGCTCATTCCTAACTGGCTGAGAGCATCGTGACTGTATGGTAAATCAGGAAGTGTAAAACTCATTATTAACCTCTCAAATCTGGTAATTTCTTGAAAAAATTATTGAAAAAAGCGCTATTAAAATAAGAATTATGGCAAATTATTCTTCTCAATTCAACTATTTAATTTGTCAGAATCGGAAAAAGTAAAGCGCCCGCACTTCGAGATTCTGATATGGTCACATTATACGCTCTGCATGCTACAGATGTTAAAAATATTTCAGGAATAATTGCATTTTTTTTAAGAGTATTTACGAGAGTTTGGGGAATGGATTGGTGATGTTTCCCAGTCCCTATGAATAAGATCTCCATCATGGACACATCTTTCTGAAGAAATAATAAATCGCTAAACCCTTGCCATGGCATTACAATGCTGGAAAAAACAAAAATGCCCCCGCGAATTTTTTTTCCAGCAACTCGAAAATAATTTTCCCCATAAGCTTCAATTGGATGAGCTCCTTCAAATCGCGTTTCTGAAAAAAGCATTGTAAACCTATCTATTGATCAAAGTTTCCAAAATTAGTACCTGCACCTCCAGATTCAGATGAAGACCAATCCCTTTTCACTCCTAATCTCAAAAGAACTGCAGAGGCTATAAAAATAGAAGAATATGTTCCTATCAATACACCCCATATCATGGCGAATGTGAACCCTCGAATTACTTCTCCCCCCAATATATACAAAGCTAAAAGTGCTAGAAGAGTTGTCACTGAAGTCATAATCGTTCTACTCAAAGTATCATTGATCGACTTATTCAGTAAATCGATAAGAGCTACTGATTGGAATTGTTTCAGATTTTCTCTAATTCGATCAAAAACTATAACAGTATCATTTAGCGAATAACCCACGATAGTCAGTAAAGCAGCTATTATGGAGAGATTAAACTCCAAACCAATGATTGAAAAAATGCCTATAGTTATTATTACATCATGAAGTAAAGCCAGCACTGCTCCAAGTGAAAATTGCCACTCAAATCTTATCCATATATAGAAAAGGACAGCAAAAACTGCCAAACATACCGCTAATATTGCCTTTTGGACTAATTCTCCAGAAACTTTTGAGCCTACACTTTCAGTCTGCAAAAAAGAAACTGATTTAAGTGCATCTCGCATTGTTTGCTTCACATGAATTATCATTTGATTTTGAACTTCTTCATTTCCCTCCTGTTGCTCGATTTTAATTAGGTAAAGTTGGTGATCTGCTTGGCCAGCCAGAACTGTTGCTGGATCTGAAACTTTGGTAACAGTACTATCTCCAATATTTAATTCATTTAATGCTTTTCTTATTTCAATGATGGAAGTCTCATTAGATGCCTTGATCATAAGCATTGTTCCACCACGAAAATCGATTCCATAATTTAGGCCATTGATGAGGTAAAAAATTAGAGACCCAATCACGGCAATTATGGAAAACCATATAGCCACACTTGATATACCAAAAAACTTAATAGAAGTATTACTTGGAACTAACCTAAGTCTCATTTTTGATTCCTCACACTTCCAGTTTTTTTGGTTTAGTAAAGCCTACATAGAGAGACACCAACAACCTTGTCAAAAAAACAGCGGTAAAGACAGAAGTAATTATCCCTATTCCTAAAGTTACTGAGAATCCTCTTATAGGGCCGGAACCCAAAGTAAATAATATTAAAGCAGCAATAAATGTTGTCACATTTGCATCAATAATAGAGGTTAAAGCCTTTTCATAGCCCATTTCTATAGCTCTGAAGATACTCTTACTAACACGTAACTCTTCCTTTATTCGTTCAAATATAAGCACGTTAGCATCTACGGCCATTCCTATAGTCAAAACTATGCCTGCTATTCCAGGAAGAGTGAGGGTTGCATTCATACTTGCCATTACTGAAAAAATTAGAGCAATATTAACTATTAAACCAATATTAGCAAAAAGCCCGAATAGCCCATAAGTTGAAAACATGAATATCAGTATTAATAACCCTGCGATGATAGCTGCAATTTTTCCTGATCGTATGCTATCTGCTCCAAGTTCAGGACCCACGGTTCTTTGTTCAAGAACCCTAATTGATGCAGGTAAAGCCCCTGCCCTTAAGAGGATTGCCAACCTGTTGCTTTCATCTACCGTGAAACTTCCCGTTATAATTCCAGATCCTCCTGGAATATGACTCTGAATTACAGGGGCTGAAATTACTTCTGAATCTAGAACAATTGCAAAAGGATTCCCGACATTTTCCTTGGTATATTCTCCAAACTTTCTGCCTCCCACAGGATTAAATTGGAAGGACACAGCAGGTCTGTTATTTTGATCAAAGGAAGGTTGAGCATTTGTTAACTGCGCCCCAGTCACAACGCTTTTTTTCTCCAATGAAAAACATTGGGCCGGATTTTCTATAGACGGAAGAACAATGGAATTCATATTAACCTTCTTACTGCAAGAAAAGTTACTACTTATGACAGGGTGAAACGTTAGCTTGGCTGTTTTCCCTATTAACCTCAATAACTCCTCGGCAGATCCCAATCCAGGTACTTGAATCAGGATTCTTCTTTCCCCTTGTCTTTGTATAGTTGGTTCCCTTGTGCCAGCTTCATCAACTCTTCTACGTACTATTTCAAGAGATTGCTCCATAGTTTGTTTATCAATTTTCTTCCTTTCTCCTTCGCTTAATGAAATCTTGATCGTCTTTTCATCCTTTGACGAAAATTCTAAAATACCAGCTCCAAGGGATTTACTTTCTCTTCTAACCAGAGCTATAGCTTCTTCTAATCCTTCCTTTTCCCCGATCCTGATTAACAACTCATTAGTGCCCCCAGAAACCTGCTTGATTGTTCCTACAGAATTTCTAATAGTTCTGAGGTGCTTTCTCATTTGAGGCCAGTAAGAAACAAGTCTCTCAGAATAAACTTCCTCAAGGCTCACTTCAACTAAAACATGTGCTCCACCTCGGAGATCCAAACCAAGGTTAACTATCCTTGATGGTGCCCAATCATACCATGTGGATGTATCTGCAATTAAAAGTTCATTTTCAGACATTTGACCAAGCTCTATCTGGGCTTGGATATCATTATATTTTTCAACTTTTGAATAAAAAAAGTGTGGAATAACACTGTAAAAGCCCCAAATACAGGGTATGAAAATTATTAATATTTTCCACCAAGGAAATCTCAGCATGTTATTAGATTACCCTTTATTGCAAAATAGAAGTTTAACTATTTTTATGTCTTGTTAAGCACATTCACTATTGTCGACTTCATGACTCTGACTTTTGTATTTGAAGCAATCTCAACCTCGATTTCAGATTCATCTTTTACTTTAGTGACCTTACCTATTATACCACCTTGAGTCAGAATTTGATCCCCACGCTTCAATGCAATTACCATCTGTTTATGTTCTTTTGCCTTTTTCTGCTGAGGTCTAATAATTATAAAATACATGATCGCAAAAATCAGCAACAATGGGATCAAAGAACCAAAGGTTGATCCAAAGCCACCAGATCCAGAAGCCTGAGCATATGCAGGGGTGAAAAACATAGGATACCTCTCAAATTATTTCAATAAAGTTCTTTTTGTTAAGGCCAGTCATAGTCAATTTTAATACTTCTCAACCAACTAACCCGATATTAACTATGTAAAAGCATTTAATCGGTCAAGAGAAATAATGGTCAATTTATCTAAACTCAGGTTGAAACTAGTTTTCCTGTGTCGAACTAAAGACATTAGAAAATGCCGTAACCTCTTCCAATGTTAGTTTCAAAGCCTGTTGCCTCAGGTGATTGTCTTTAAACTTTGACATTGGATTAACCGCTATTTCTCCGGGTAAAGGCTTCCATTCTAAAACCAAATTACCTTTTTTTAACTTAGCTGGTAAAGTCAATCCATAGCGGTTAGCCAATTTTTCAAATTCAACTCTTAAGTCCTCTATATTACTGACTTCAAATCCTTTAGGAAAAACAACCTCCCCAAGAACTTCTTCCAAACATTTTTCTCCACCGATTAAATATTCCAGAAACGAAATTTGAATAGGTTCATCTTTCATCTTTCAATATTCTCCGATTGTTATATGCTATAGATAGCTGCCAGTATCACTATATTTGGTAACTGACTATTTGTAAAACACCAATGATTGTATTTCCATTAAATTTGACCACATTTTAGATTTTTTCTGAAATTCTCAATTTTAGCCATGTTGATTATTTATTTTCTAGGCAATTGATTAAGGTGAATACTCTCTTTCACATTAGAAGATCTATTTATAGCAAAGAACTACTTTACTCCCATTTTGATACCCAAAGAAACATTCTACCAAAGCATTACCAAACATTATTTGGATTTGTGATAGTTCTTTAAAGTCAATGTTTTTATTTTTCAGAATTAATTCCTTCTTCGTATTTATCACAATGGATTCACGCGTTAGCAAAACCTGATCACCAATTCTTGTTTCTGCCAAAGTCATTGACTCAACCACAAGTAATAAGCTGAAAAACATTATAAATCTTGACAACGTCTTTATTGTCGCTTTCTTAATTTTCCAATCAAATTTTTCTGCTAAATTAACCATTATGAGCAATCCCCATGCTATTTAATCACAATATTTAATTCGTCAATCTACATTTACTGAACCAAAACCAACGTCGATCAATATATGGAAAATAAACGGCCACTCGAAATGAAGTATCAGTGATCGGTGAAGCAGTAACCAGAGTTCCATTAGGAGTCACAAATAAATCATAATTGGGTAAACTATATGATAATTGAGAAAACTTTGGCACTCCCTCAGGTAATCCAGAACCACTTCTGAAAACTAATGCCCCACCATCTAAGGAAGCTGTAAAGGGGTTTTTTTCCTTCAAAAGTGTGAGAGTATTTGTCCATGGATCGCAAAGATAATTCCCTGCAAGCACTCGGTCGAGGGTGCAGAAGTATAAAAATGAAATCATAAGAATTAAAATTTTCATTGTTTTTAACGGCAATAGTAGTATCAAAATACAATAAAAGTGTTTGGATAATTTGTAAATAGATTACAAAATAGATGGCGTTACCTGATAAATTATGTTGGAATTTAAAGTATCATGCATAAATTACTCTTGAAGCACATCAACCTAAATGAAGAAATAGCACTAGAGGCTCCCAACAGAATTTCTCTGACATATCATGAACTGAATGAAACCATCGTAAGTCTTAAGAATACCTTTAAAAAATTATCAATTAATCCCTTAGATCCTGTTGCTATAGTTTTGCCTAATGGGCCTGACTTAGGAACTCTATTTCTCGCCACTGCCTGTTTTGGAATAGCTGCCCCTTTAAACCCTAACTACAGCAAAAAGGAGTTTTTGTTTTTCCTAAAAGATTTGAGAGCTAAAGTCCTAGTAGTTGATCCCAAGCTCAAATCGACTGCTTCTTCAGCTGCCAAAGAATTGGGAATCCCAATACTTAAATTGTTTCCCAATGAAAAAGCTGGGAGCTTTATTCTCAAGAAGAATTCTGATTTTCTTCAGAACCAAACTCAAAATGAGCCATTTGAGTCGAGGCCTTCGCTTTTACTCCATACATCAGGAACAACTTCTAAACCAAAACTAGTTCAACTGACTGCTAAAAACCTTGTTCAGTCAGCATTAAACATTGGGAAAACTCTACAGTTAAGTGAACGGGACAGTTGCTTAAACATAATGCCTCTATTTCATATCCATGGCCTAGTAGCCGTTCTACTAGCATCCATATTTTCTAATAGCAGATTAATATGCCCTCCTGGCTTTAATGCTCTAACATTTTATGGCTTTCTTAATAAATACAAGCCGACTTGGTATAGCGGGGTACCAACTATGCACCAAGTCATACTGCAGCGTTCTAAAAGGAACCAAGACGTCATAAATAAGAATCCATTGAGATTTATTCGCTCTTCATCAGCAGCACTACCAAAACCTGTCTTAAAAGAATTGGAAACTATATTTCAATGTCCTGTAGTAGAAGCATATGGTATGACGGAAGCATCTCATCAGATAGCATCCAATCCTTTACCACCAAAATCACGTAAAGCAGGAACTGTCGGCATAGCTGCAGGTCCACAAATTAAGATAATTGAAAATAATGGAAATGAGATGCCCGCAAACTGTGTTGGTGAAATAGTGATCAAAGGAAATAACGTTATCAATTGTTACGCCAATAACCCTGAAGCGAACCATAGCTCATTCCATGAAGGTTGGTTCAGGACTGGGGATTTAGGATCTATTGATGAAGACGGTTACCTCACAATCTCTGGTCGAATTAAGGAAATAATAAATAAAGGGGGAGAAAAGATATCACCTAAAGAAATAGATGATATCCTGCAAGAAATGCCTGCTATTGAACAAGTAGTATGCTTTGCTATAGGTAACAATGCGTATGGAGAAGACATTGGCTGTGCCATCGTGTTGGTCCCTGGGATGAGCTTGACTGAAGCGGAAATTGTTAAACATGCTTCAAAATTCCTTGCAAAATTCAAAATACCAAGAAGATTTTTCTTCCTTAGTGAAATTCCTGTAGGCCCTACGGGAAAATTACAAAGGATAGGTTTAGCAAAAACACTCGGTTTAGAAGATGAGTGAGAATGATCCCCATTTCTGTATTATTGGAGCAGGTGCGATCGGAGGATTAATAGCTGCCCACCTTTCTACCTCGGGATATAATACCTCTTGCGTTGCGAGAGGAAAAACACACGCAACTTTAATAGCAAATGGCATCCAAGTTTTGAGAGAAGAAAATGAAATCCATGCTAAACCTAAAATATATGAAATTTCAGAAAAAATTCCTGAAATTGATTATCTTTTTATAACTCTGAAAGCCAATTCCCTCCCCTCAGTCGCTCAAGATATCTCAAGATTGATTTCGAAGAAAACCACAATTGTTACTGGGATGAATGGAATCCCCCATTGGTATTTTAATGGCTTGATGTCAAAATATGGTAATGTCAGAATTAAATCTGTCGATCCTGATGGTATAGTCTCCAAAGGTCTTCCACCAGAGAAAATAATCGGCTCAGTAATCTATCCTGCTGCTGAGTTAAAAGAACCTGGAGTCATAGACCATAAGAGCGGTTATAAAATCACTTTGGGAGAACCTGACGGTTCTATTACAAATAGGATAGAAAACTTAGCGCTAGCCCTTAATAAATCTGGATTCAGATCACCTATTAGAAAAAATATTCGAGATGAAATCTGGATTAAGCTGTTAGGTAATATAGCATTTAACCCACTGTCGGCCTTAACCGGCGGTACCTTGGCGGATATATGTGCAAATCCTGGAACTAGGGAGATTGTAGCTAATATCATGATTGAAGCTAAAGCGATTGGGGAAAAATTAGGTGCCAAATTCCCAATATCTATTGAAAAAAGAATTAAGGGAGCTGAAGCGGTAGGAAATCATAAAACATCAATGTTGCAAGATCTAGAAGCTCACCGTTCCATGGAAATAGATCCTATAGTAACTGCTGTACAGGAATTAGGAGAAATTACTACCACACCTACTAAGGTTCTAGACCTAGTAAGCAGTCTTTTAAAACAAAAAGCAGAACTTCTTGGATTAAATTAATCCTTTTTTTTCAATAAATTAAAAAAAAATAATTTTTTTTTGTCTTTTTTCTAAACATTTTATTTTTTCAGTCGTACTGGATACAAATTCAAGAAAAAGCTATTAGGTTGGCAACCTGCCTAAAGCTAGGGGTACATAAATGGTAAAAATATCATCCGCCACTGCGGTGATGGAGGCATACTATAAATTAACTCAGTCTCCATCACAAATGGAAGAAGAGTTAAAAAACGAACTTAAGAATCCTACCGGTGACACATCTTCGCTAGATGACTTAACTGAATTGGTTGGAGCAATCAAAGACGAAGTACAATTCTTAAATAAAGCAAAAGATACCTTTAACGAAATTTATAAGGTCCTTGAAGAGGCACATACTTACCTCAGCAACCTTAATCCAGATGAAATTACTGGACAAGCTCAAGTTTCTCTAAAATTTTATTTTGATGAAATGAATAACTATATTGGAAGGATTAATGCAGCTGTTAGCAATGTAGATCAAAATAACTTCTCAAATAGGTTGGTTGACTACATTAAGAAATTGACCGCGGTAGATTTGGGCAATATTCATGCAACCTTAAGTGACCATGAAGTACAAACAAAATCAAGGCTACTTGGAGGAATAGACTCAAGCATTTCAACAACTGAAATCCTTGATGCTAAAAGTATTACAGTTGCTGGCCATTTAGGAAAACTCAATCTTTCCCAATTTACTGGTGAGTCGGCGAAGACACTTGCGTCAGAAATCTCTCACCATGAACCTAAGACAGGTGTGGTAGTTGATGCAAGAAATACCTTATCAATATCGGATTTCAGCGCAAATGGTACTTTTACCTTCAAAATTACTAATTCGAAAACAGGAAATTCTGGTCACACTATTTCTGGCATAAATATAACTGATAATGCAGACCTTACCCCATTATTTGAAGCCATAAATAATGCGCATGGTAAGACAAATATCCGTGCTGAACTACGCTCTGATAAAGCAATGGTAAGCATGATTGACGACTCTGGCGATAACATAAATCTAACTGCCATCAATGAAGCCAGTGGTGCCAAAACATTTAATGTTTTCTCAGAATATCGAAAAAGCTCCCGCGATGCAGACCTAAACGATGTTACAATGAACTTTGGGAGCGATGTTGAACGAGCTGGAGGTTATGTCGAATTCTATGGTCATGACAAACTCCGTGCTGAAGACATTAGTATTGACAAAAGCGGTGCAGCAATTCCAACTTTAGGCGTCATTTCTATTGTTGGAGATCAGATTAGTATTGGGACTGGAACAGATACCTCTCCGATAGGATATATACATTCAACAATAGATGGTGAGGATGGCGCGCGCCTTCGTGTGAAATTTTATGAAACTATTTTTCCTAATGGTGATTTTGAAGCAGGAAATATTGGCGACACCTCATTAAATGGATGGACTATAGCAAATCAGCAATTTGTTTTAGGTTCTGGTCAAATTGGTGGGTTAAACACCCCCACTGATGATAATTATCCCCTTAATAATAATGGACAATTAGACGTTGGAAACTTAACATCTGGAACTTTTTCATCTAGTTTGGTGGCTTCTACTCAAGGGGCCGAACATGGTAAAGCTTTAGAGATGAAAAGTGATACTTTGTGGACAAGTGATCGAAGTGTAGCCCGTGGGGGACAAGGAAATGCGATTGCCCGAGGACCCTACATTGTTAGTGATAACCCCTTATACCTCAGATCTGGTGAAGAGGTTTCATTTGATTGGCGTGCCGTTGGAGGTGGAGATGCATATGATGTCTATGGATATCTGGTTAATGCTGATACGAATGAATTTATAACCATTCTAAATCAAACAGGTGGCGATAATGGTGGAGGAGTTTCTTACCCCAACCCTACCAATTGGGCTAACTCTAAGACTGATATTACCACCTCCGGAAACTATAAATTTGTTTTTCTAGCTGGGACATATGATGAAACTGGTGGAGGGTTAATGGGAGCAAACCTATATGTGGATAATATAGCGATAACCCCTGGACCTTCTCTGGCTATCAACAATACCGTGCTTCAAAAAATTGCTGCCCAAATAACCCTAAACCATGTCAATATGGACTTAACAGATCAAGATCTAAATCCAAGAGTCGAAGCGGCAATTGCACAAGTTGGAGCTTCAATCACAACAAAAGCAATAGGAGACGCTCGGACTACTTCCTTAAGTACCTCAGCTGGAGGATTAGCTGGAACCCATACAATCTCTGTTGCAGGTATTTACGATACAGTAGGTGAAAGCGTTGATACTCGCACTGTAACAATAGCGGCAAATGCGTCTGCAAAACTTATTAGTGAACAGCTAAATGCCCAAGTTATACATACAAATGTAGGTTTTACCGCTAAAAC
>PACC02000005.1 GCA_002699695.2 Paracoccaceae bacterium
AGTTATGGCTTTTAATAAATGAGAATGAACTATTTTTAGCACTTGATAGCTGAATAAGGTATTCCTCAAATGGGCAAAGTTATTCTTGTTATTATGAATAGTTTTTCTTCTCAACAACTCCTTGGAATATTGCCAGAGAACCCTTATAAATTTGCTATTGGGTCATCATTATTAGGATTCGAGGCTAATTTGGAGATTGTTATTAGAAAAATTATTTCATTATGGGGATTAATGTAGATGGGTTCTATTAAAGAGATGACTAGGAATTGGTCGTACCCTACAAATATAAAGTTTGGTTGTGGTAGAATTGTTGAATTACCTGAGGCTTGTAAATCTTTAAATATTAACAATCCACTTTTAGTTACTGACCGGGCTTTAGCAAAACTTGAAACTTCGAAAAGGGTGTTTGATTTATTGAATAAATCTGGAATGTGCTGGAGTATTTTTTCCAGTGTGGATCCTAATCCTAATGAGGTAAATCTTTATGACGGTATAAAAGCTTTTAAGACTGGCAAGCATGATGGGGTGATTGCACTAGGGGGAGGTTCTGGATTAGATATTGGGAAGTTGATTTCTTTCATGGTTGGGCAAAGTAGACCAGTATGGGATTTTGAGGATATAGCAGATTACTGGCAAAGAGCAAAAACTGATTCTATTTACCCTATTATAGCTGTTCCTACTACGGCGGGAACAGGATCTGAGGTAGGGAGAGCAGGTGTGATCACCAATTCTCAAACTCTTGAGAAAAAAATTATTTTTCATCCAAAAGTGTTGCCTTCAATCGTCATTTGTGATCCGGAGCTAACAATAAGTATGCCAAAGGATATTACGGCAGGGACAGGGCTTGATGCCTTTGCACACTGTGTTGAAGCATTTTCTAGCCCTAACTTTCATCCTATGTCACATGGTATTGCCCTTGAGGGAATGCGGTTGGTGATTGAGAATCTACCTGTGGCATATAATTGTGGATCCGATATTAAGGCCAGGGCACACATGATGTGCGCAGCTATGATGGGGGCAACTGCTTTTCAAAAAGGTTTGGGCGCCATTCACGCTATGAGTCATCCTGTGGGGGCATTGGTTAATGCTCATCATGGGACAACTAATGCCATTTGTATGCCCTCTGTTTTAAGGTTGAACAAGTTGGCTATTAAGGAGCGATTTGATGGAGCTTCTGGTTATCTTGGAATAAGCGGGGGATTTGAAGGTTTTTGCAGTTTTGTAAAAGAGTTGAATTTTGACCTAGGAATTCCGGCTAACTTATCTGATTTGGGAGTAAAAAGTGATCAAATTGGAGATTTAGTTGTAAAAGCCTTAGATGATCCATCATGTCAGGGCAATCCCGTTGAATTAAATCAAAATAATATGAGAGCCCTTTTTGAGGAGGCTTTGGCAGGTTAATATGTCTAGGTCTTCATCTGTTAATAAGAAAATAAGTTAATGCGTCAATGTTTCCTAAAAGAATAAATATTGGCTACTTTTATGCGGCCTTATGTGTGCTCTCTTGGAGTTTTATCCCTATAGTTGCTCGCTTAGGCCAAGTGAAACTTGATAATTTTCAATTATTATTCTGGTCAAATATGCTTTCTTTACTAGCTCTAAGCCTGCTCTTTATTTTGCTCAATGGCTTTAGCTACCGTGTTACGTCAAAGAAAGAATTCATACAGGGATTATTTTTAGGTTCTCTTGGATGTTGTATATATTATCTCTTATTATACTATGGGTACGCGAACGGCAATAGTATTGAAGTTCTTCTTGTTCAATACTCTTGGCCAATTCAAATGGTTTTATTAGCAAGTCTAATCCTAAAAGAGCCTTTGTCTCTTATTAAATTGTTCAGCGTAATTTTGGGCTTTTTAGGGATTGTAGTCATTATAACTAAAGGAAGATTATTTGACGTTGAATTTTCTGGATTGGTGGTTGGCCTTACTGTTTTTTTCGGTGCATTTTGCTTTGCTGTATTTTCAGTAGTGAGCAAAGGGTCAAAGATGGATGGATTTCTTTTCACAATAGTCCTATTTTCTGGTGGAACAATAGCTTCTCTTTTAGCACTTCTTTTGTTTTCAGAAGTTCAATTGCCAAGTAAAAAAGAATTACTGCCTGTTTTTTTCAATGGAATTTTCATCAATGGGTTCTCATACCTTTTATGGATTCTTGCTTTGAGAAAAATCTCAGCAGTATCAGCAGCCGTCATGATATTTTTAACGCCATTATTTTCTACCATTTGGCTTATCACATTTTTTGATGAAGTATTATACGCAGCATACATTGTTGGAGGCTGCATAGTGATTTTATCTAGTTTCTATTCCTTACTTGATAGAAATGGTTCTTGATTGAGTGCTATTGATTTAGGCAAGCAAAATAATTGCTATCAAAAGGTGTTAACAACAGGCATATATGGTGAGATGTGTGATCAGTAGTCTGGAATTTTTCTTTGTTAAAGTATTAGAAAGTTGTATCGTTCGATTGATCAAATCGAAATCTCTTTTGAGGTTAAAATGGATAAGTTATCTTAAATTAGGACCTATATAGAAGCATGAGTAATGAGTTTTATGTCACTCCCTGTAAAAGTATTTGTAAGATTAATGGAGATTCAGGAGTATGCATTGGTTGTGGTAGAACTAGAGAGGAAATTGCACATTGGTCATCTTATACTCACGATGAAAGAATGATCATTATGAAACGCTTAGGTTATGGAATAAGAAAGAAACGAAATAAGAAAAAGTCATTATTGTAATTTAATTTAGATGCATTAGGGATTGTATCAAACACTATGTTATTAATCTGTAAATCATCAAATCTAGCTAAATTAATCATGGGATGTGTGGTAGTATTCTTAGGGGCTTTCCAAGTCAATGGACATGAACAAAATTTCAAATCTTTGGTTATCTATCATCCATACCTAATTAAAGAAAATAAGAAGGAGGCATTAGGATTTCTTTCTGTTGAGAACACTAGTTCAAAGAGTGAATACCTCATCAAAATCATTTCACAATTTTCTTCAGGGTACAGACTTTGGAGGAGGGTAGATGATGATGAATTTGTTGAAATTAATTTAAGCAGTGGTATTGAGATCCGATCAGGAGAGGCAATATATATCGATCAGGACGAATTTAAGCTTTTATTTTGGGGCGTAGATGAAAGTTTGGATTGGTATGATAAGCATGTTGCCACTTTTGTTTTTAGAGATGCAGGGGCGATTGAACTGGACTTTGAAGTGGAGCAATGAGGGAAGAACTATGCAAGGTGTTTTCTAGTAGCTTATTAATTATTCAAGATGTGAAGTCGTATGCTCTTTCTTCATGAAGTTACAAATCAAGCCCTTCAGATTCTAATTCCCTAGATACACAGCAAAGTGAATTTCCTAAAAGAAAAACATATTTTAAGCGAGTTTGAATTGCATTCCTTCAACAAATATTCTTAGAGTTTAGAAGATGGAAATTCTGTTGACTTTAGGCTGTAAGTATTTCGTTTAATGGTGTAAGTTTACTTATTACATTAATATATCCAATTACTTCTTTGGTAAGGATAAAAAAGGTTATTTCAGTCATACGTTTTTGCAATAATTATGTAATTACGTCTAGTTAAGGTTACTATTGATGTCACAAACTTTCGTTTCTCATCTTGAATGCTCACTAACAGGTAAAGTTTATCCAGCCGACTGTCTTCAAGGTCTTTCAGATTCTAATCGGCCTCTCTTGGTCCGGTATGATTTAGCCAAATTAGAAAAATCTATTAAGAGATCTGAGTTTATTGCTAAAAATGTAGATGGATTTTGGAGGTATAGCTCTCTTTTGCCTGTGTCCAAACCAGAAAATAGAATTAGTTTGGGTGAAGTAGTGACCCCATTAGTTCCAGTTAATCAATTTGCTTTAAAGCTAGGTGCATTGCCCGGTAACATTTTGGTCAAGGATGAAGGACGTCTTCCAACTGGATCATTTAAAGCAAGAGGGTTGTCTTTAGCTGTTTCTATGGCAAAGACTTTTGGGGTTGACCATTTAGCTATTCCTACAAACGGTAATGCTGGTGCTGCCATGGCAGCATATGCCACCAAGGCAGGTATAAGAAGTACCGTACTTTGTCCTGCAGACACACCTGAAATAAATGTTAGGGAGATACAGCTACAAGGAGCAAAAACCTTTTTGGTCAATGGGTTAATCAATGATTGTGCCAAAGTGATAGCTGAGGGTAAGGAAAAAACTGGCTGGTTTGATGTTTCAACACTCAAGGAGCCTTATAGAATTGAGGGTAAGAAAACTATGGGATTGGAACTTATTGAACAATTTCAGTGGGAATTGCCAGACGTCATTTTTTATCCAACTGGTGGGGGAACAGGTATAATAGGTATGTGGAAGGCTTTTGCTGAATTAAAGGAACTAGGTTGGATTAAATGTAAACTTCCTAGAATGATTTCTGTTCAGGCAATGGGTTGTGCCCCAATTGTCAACGCATGGGAAAAGGGTGATGAATTTGCAGAACTATGGGAAAATGCCCATACGGTCGCGGCAGGTATCAGGGTTCCAGTTGCCATAGGAGATTTCTTAATTTTAAATGTAGTCAGGGAATCTGGTGGTACAGCGATTGCCATTGATGATGAAACTATAATTCAGTTTAGAGATGACTTGGCTAAAGATGAGGGTTTTTTGCTCTGTCCAGAAGGGGCGGCTACCTTGGCTGCATACCACGAATGTTTGAAAAAGGGTTTAGTCGATAAAAATGAGAAAGCAGTCTTATTTAATTGCGCTTCAGGGATAAAGTATCCTCTTCCACCAGTCTATGATCGTGTGGATATAGAAGGGGAAGCAATTGATTACTCCAGATTTACTGATGCTATTTAAAAGTATTTTATGGAACTAGCATAGATAAACGGATAAACTATTAATATTGGGGAATGTCCTTGGATCAGATGCCTTAGGAAGGCACCAGTCTCCTTGTGGAGGCACCACTTCCCAAGTTTATCTCAGGCTAAATCACTGTTTTACAAAGGTTTTGTTTTTTTAACCAGGGGAGGCCACCAAATCCATCGTAGACATATGATTGTGTGACCTGCTAACCTATTGATATCGTTGGTAACAGAGGTTGCTGTGGGTCCTTGGGAAGGCATCGAACCCCCTTAGCTAGTATTCTTAGGATAGTTCCTTTGATTTGTACAACCTATGTGACTCGTTTACAGCATCTTGATCAAGATCAAAGCCTAGGCCTATTTTTGTATTAGCAGGCCATCTCATTTTATCAGAGAACTCGGAACCCTTTTTGATGATGTCCCATTGTAAAAACCTAAGCATAATCTGATTACCATCATCGATATTAGGGATGGAAATACCCAGTTGATGAGACGCGTAAGCAGTAATGCCACTTTCGTATAGGCCATGTATACATATATTTATCCCTGCTGCTTCTGCGAGCTGAGCTATTTTCTTGAAATTTGAGATACCTCCTGTTTCATGTATTCCTAACGTAAGCATATCGGCAGCATTAATCTTACATATGTTAAAAGCATCATGTATCGTAAATACCGATTGATCTGCTGCTATGGGGACAGAGCTCTTTTGTTGAGCGTGGAATAATGCTGTGAGGCTCTCAGCATTACAGGGCTGTTCAATAAATTCAATATTGTAATTTTTAATACGCTCTATTAAGCGCCGCATCTTTAGTATCGGCCAGTGCTCATTGGGATCAATTCGGAGCCTGCTATTTTCTCCAATTGCTTGCCTTGTTTTTTTTATAATTTCAATGTCCTCTTCCTCGTTTTTTTTGCCAACTTTAATATAAATGACCTCATAACCTGCTTGTACTAATTCTTTGGCATCTGCTGAAATTTCAGTAGCGTTTTCTCCTTGGGCAAACCCAAAATATTGGAGATAATCATGGTGTTTTCCACCTAAGAGTTGAAATACCGGTTTATTTAATTCTTTACCTTTTGCATCCCAGAAAGCAATTTCAATCCCACACAATACCTGAGCAGCGAAGCGAGGGGCCGAGCAGGTACCATGCGCTTGGAATAGATACTGATATACGTCTTTAAAGATCTTGTCGTTTTCATAGATATCTTTTCCAATTATCAATTTTTTCGCTTGGTTGAGAAAGTTAATTATAGCATTGCTTGAGGGAGTTGCTATTGATTCACCATATCCTTCTATTCCTTTATCAGTTGTTAACTTAACAAGAATTAATTGCGCACCTTCTGTAACCCCCTGCGCCCAGTGATACGGTTCTTTGTAAGGGATAAAAATAGGTGTAAATTCTAGTTCTACAGCTTTCATAGGATTTCTCCGATTAACTTAATAAAGATGAATAATATACTTAATTATTGTGCAGGTTATCATTATAGTGAATAACTTCTAGATAAAGTTTTAATATTAGAATCCAAAAATTGTTTAGCGAGTACAAATTTGTATAAATGGTAAAATAGATGACTGCGGAATTTGTTAAGGACTTGGCGACCAGGTTGGATAAATTGAGGTCTGATGGACTTTTAAAAAATGAGAGAGTGATCACCTCACCACAGGACTCAACCATTAGTCTGTCGAAAAACTGCATGATGAAGAGACCCGTGGAGCATATATTTAGGGCATTCCAATGCAACAATATGGAACACCAGAAGAAGTCGCTGTGGCTGCAGTCTATTTAGCACTTCCGGGATCATCGTATTTGACAGGTACAGCCTTTCCTGTTGATGGAGGCTTTGCGGCTAGTGGCGTAATAAAAAAAGATGGTGCATGATTTTATTATTTCTGAAATTTTATAAAACCTTGTCAAGGTACTGAAATATATCTTTAGCATTGTCTAAGCCAACAAATATTGTAAACATGCCATTTCCAACGATACTTCTCAGCAGCAACATATGACATCAGATAGTATGTATAACTTAATGAAATATATCACTTTAATTGTTTCAGTTTTTAAAGTGAGGCACAAATGGTGTGCAAAAAAGAAGATCTTTCTCTTACTAAGCGCAATTCAATTTTTTATCGGTAGGAAAGCTCAATTTAATAGCAGTCAAAGTTGTTAACGCTAGGTTACATTTCCAAACCGTGAAAAAATATATTAAAGATAAATTGAATAAAGTATTAAGTGATTTTAATTTTAAGTTCGAGGAGGTTATAATGAAATTATACGATAGATGGATGGAAGCTTTTGAGAGCAGAGATTTTGATGAAGTAATAAAATATTATCATCCTGATTACACCTTTGTAAGGCATCAAACTAATACTGAAATGAAACTTTCTGAGTGGTCACCTATTATGAAAAGTATGCTGGAAAACGATCAATTGAAAATGATTTCGGCAAAATGTTGTTACGAAAATGATGATGTATTGGTTGTTCATAACATTATGTCCTTTCCTGACGGTTCAAAGGAAGCAGTATTAGCTTGTCATATTAAAAAAGATGGAAAAATTATAAGTAGTGAAACAGGAGCAACACCGCTTAAATAATCAGTTTAAATGATGTCTTTTTTTCGGCAAATTATTTTAGTTGGTTTCCTTTAAAATAGGTCAGCTTAAGACATAACCAATTGATTATATTGAATATATAAAAATAATTAAGACGTAATTACTCTAATAATTTTTTTACTTTATCTAACATTGCCTTGTTAATAAATCTGGGACCTTGGTCGAGACGATTTTTATGTCTCCGCTCCCCTGGAATTCTAACACCTTCCATGTTTTTTAATTTCTTTAAGAACATTTCACTATGAGTACTCCACTCATTACCAGCCACAAGCGCCGGGCTAATTGCGATTATTAGTTCACCACCTTTGGGAGGCCCCCCATCATTATTATCCGTTGTTCCTGCTTCATAAGAAAAGTTATCTCCAGTTAAACCAGCCGATAATAATTCTACCATGAGTGAAATTGCTGATCCCTTGTAACCACCAAATGGTAATAATACCCCTTTAATTATTTCTTGTGGGTCATCTGATGGATTACCATCTGGTCCAAGTCCAGTGCCCGGTGGAACGGCATGGCCATCTCTGGCTGCGATCTGAACGTCTCCCATTGCGAGCGTTGATGTGGCCATATCAAAGACTATGGGGGTACTTTCCTTTCTGGGCCAGGCAAACGAAAGAGGGTTTGTTCCAAAAAAAGCTTTTTTGGCACCAGCTGGGGCAACCATTGGTTTTGCTGCGGTGCAGGCAATTCCGATTAAACCTTTTTCTGCTAAAAATTCTGTCTCAGGCCATAGAGCTGCAAAATGAAAACTATTAGAAATTTTTAGTATTGCTATTCCACTATCTTCAGCTGCTTTAGCTAAGACTGGTAAACCTACCTCAAGAGCGTAGGGAGCGAAGCCATAATCGCCATCTACAGATATTATTGTAGGTAAGTTTTGTTTAACATTTGGTTCTGCTTCACCTTTAACTTTGCCAGATTTAAGGGAAGCTACGTAACCTGGTACCCTGAAAAGGCCGTGCGAAAGTGATCCATCCCTTTCTGCATTATGTACAATTCTAGATAGGGCTGTAGCATTGTCCTGATTGCAACCATATTTGGAGAAAACATCAAATGCTAAATCATATATTTCCTGTAAACTTATCTTTTCAGTTGCTACTTCTGACATTTTGCGACCTCATTTAAACAATTTTATATGGTTATTTTAGTTGGATGCTATTATTTTGTATTTGATGATTCAAGCTAATAACAATTAGTTGTATCGCTTTCAAGGAGAGCTACTTTCAAAAATTTGGAAATCCTAGTAACAGCAGATACGCCTGCAATACCTCCACCTACTACAATAATGTCATCCAAATGGTCAATGTAATAATTGCTTGGTTTTCTTATCCTAAGCTACAGATAACAAAGAATTTTAATCATTCACCTATTAAAAAATTGTTTAATTTCGGGTACTGAGTGCACTTTCAGTCATTATCCACCAATCCAGCACCAGCACCTGACAGACGAGACTGCTCTGTTTCAGGAACATAGGTTTTAAGGGCCCTTGCTGTTAGTTTCTCCCAAATATGAGGATTAACCTCACACAGGACGGTTTTTGACACGGTGATGCCTCCCGACAAGGGATCTTTGCACCAGTAGAGTTCCACCTGTGGTTGAGACCACATACTATGAAATTGATCTTCATAATTATATTGGTGAGAAATTTTCAGTATCTTAGAAGTATTTTTGGATTCGATGCAGAAATGCCCTCCATACAAATTGGCTGTTCGAGCTAATTGAGCAATTATAATAGTTGGAAAATCAATTCCTTCAGAAACAAAGGCCTTTCTAAATTCTTTAACAAGCAACCAATCTATCACTGGGATAGCACTTTTAATTGGTTGGAGTCTCCGAGTTACTAACTTAGAAGAATTTAAATGAGGAGGTGAAGTAGGTTTAGTTTCTCCTGCAGAAAGAAGGGTTTCCAGTTCCGTGCAGCCATCAAATCCATTTTGATGAATGTGCGCAATGGCCTGACCTATGTCCTCAGCATAGTCTTCAAATATCTGGTCAGCCAAGCATGCTTTTCGGGCAATTTGGAAGATTTCATTCTTTGAGACTCTCATTATATTAATCCATTAACTGGGAAGGGTAGCAAAAATCCAATCATCTAGGGATGTTTTTGACTTTTGTGCGGTAGTAGATATGTCTGAAGAAATGGGAGCACCTTGAAATAGAGTGATTCTAGTCCATCGATCCGATTTTGGATCAAATTTACTAGCCCCGAAAAAAGCTAATTTGAATCTAAGGAGGTCTATTGGTCTAGAATTTTCATCGACTAAATTATCTCTTATTTCAGAATAAGGATATTTTTTGGTATTCTGAACCCTTCTAATGATGTGTCGGAGATTAGGATGGTTCAGCAAGAATTCAGCTACGCTTTCTTCTGGTTTGTCATATTTGATTAGTGCTTGATCAAGCTCATTAACGTATTTCCTTATGTTAAAGGGCATCTCTAGTTCTGAACCTGGTTCTTCATAACGCTTTCCAATCCTTGGTTCTAATTTTTCCTGAGAAGTATACCAAAATAGAGAATCCGATTTTCCTTTTTTAAGAATGATCTTAGAAACCCATTCATATTCAGTATCTAATATATTCTTCAGAGCCGAAAGGGACATTTCAGGGATTAATTTAGGATCATAGGGATTGGCCAGACAAGGTACCAGGCCGTCTACTTGCTCAGGTATAAGCTCAATGAGTATCGATACTATTAGTTCTTGTGTTTCATTCGAGAGGTTTTCTGTTTGATCAAAGAAATATTGTAATGGAAATGGAATTGTCAGATCGGATACTTTAATTTTGCATTCAAGAATGACCAATTCTTCCCTGATTTTCATTATCCGATCCATTTGAATAAGATCTTCAACTTCCCATTCTATGATGTGCTTTTTTGCGCGCTCCATAAGTTTAAAAAGACGTTTTTTTTGTTCTTTCGTAATTGTTTTTAGAGATAAAGATCTACCCAAGGCTATTTCTTTAGCCATAACCCAGCTGTGAAGGAGACATGGGTGGTTTACTAAGAAAGGAGCCATGCCAAGCCCTGTTGAATTCCCAATCCCAAGGAAACGCTTCAAATTGTTAGCGAGTTTAACTTCTTTTCCCGTACCTAGTTTTTTTGCACAGTGTTCAACAAGGAGAAAAGTGAATTCTCTAATTAAAAAGACCGTAAGCATTTCGACTTGGAATGGCCCTTCCAAACCAGGTTGGTTTAAAATTATACCTCGGTCTGCTATCCCAAATTTACCGTTACCATAAACAGCAGTGGTCCGCATCAAATATCCGGTTTTGAGTAGTTTTCTCGAATGTGGTTGTTGGCCTGATGCTAGTTGCTCCAATACATGGTTAAAAAGTCTGACAGATTTATTTGCTCTAGAAAGAGTTAGAACATTCGCATCAAAGCGGCCTGCTTCTTGGGTGGTGACTTGTTTCTCTAGCGTGCGTATCTGGTTCTCGCTTGGCACGCCATTGAATAAACAGAAACTGGCATCCCACTTGGTTGCAATAACCCTGTCAGTTCTTTCGTCGGGATTCAATGCTTGAGTGTATCCAATTAGGGAATAAGGCTTATTAGCAATGGACAAGGAAAGCACCATGGTTCCATGTCCTAACTGATCCAAGTCTTTACTTAAGATTTTTAATTTTGGTCGCTCCTGAATTAACCGTCTGATCAAAATTCGCATAAAACTTAATCTAGAAGGAAAAGACGATCCTAATCTGCTTAATGTCATTATTTTGCTTGGCGAACGGATTTTTGGCACCTGTATGCCGCAGGCGGATTTTTTCCCGGGGGAAATACAATCTATGTGTTCTAATTTAGTTGTCTTTAGAATCGAAGTTTTCATCATAAAACCTTAACCAATTCATTCCCATTATTTTTTCAATTTCAACGGTATTAAAACCCACTTTCTGGAGTCCCTGTTTAATATTGGGAAAATCTTGAATTCTACTAAACCAATCAGGTTGTTTTGGAAAACCTGAATTATTTGCAGAACCTTCACCAAAGTCTCTATCTTTTGACCATGTACCATTTCTCATCCACTCGACAACACTGTTAGGTTGCCCTTGGCAAATGTCTGATCCTATTCCTAAACAATCAATACCATACCGATTTGCTGATTCAGCAATCATTTGTGAAAAACTTTCTAGGGTACATTCACTGCCATTTTGCAAGTGATGAGGGTATAGAGAAAAGCCTATCATGCCTTTGGCTGATGTTATCGCTTTTATTAGATCGTTTGATTTGTTTCTCTTTGATGGATGCCACCAGTTGGGATTGGCATGGCTTACCACTATTGGCCTGGTGGAGTACTCAAGTGCATCAAAGCAAGACCTTTCCGAAGTGTGACTGACATCAACTACTAGTCCAACGCGGTTCATTTCTCTTATAGCTTGACGTCCAAAACGAGTCACTCCAGAATCCTGAGCTTCATAGCAGCCGGTTGCTAGTAAAGATTGATTGTTGTAGCTGAGCTGCATGAACCTGCCACCTAGCTGATGAAGCACTTCTATTAAACCAATATGATCTTCCATTGCTGAACAATTTTGAAATCCAAATATAATAGCTGTTTTTCCAGATTGATGAGCTTGGCGAACATCATGCCCCGTCTGTCCAATCATCAGCCGATTTGGATGGTTTTCGATATGCCGATTCCAAGTGATAATATTTTCAATAGTTTGCCGAAAGCTTTCGTGGTAACAAATTGTCACATGAACAGCCGCTAGGTTTGCAACTTTCATTTCTTCAAAAAGTGTCGAAGACCAATTGGCGTATTGAAGGTTATCTATATATAAGGGTTTGCTAGACATCAGACTATTTCTTTGTTTTTCTCACTATTACATTTTGCTATTTAAACAACAAGAGTCTGGTTTGTGATTGACTTTATGCCCCTATATATTTTATCTAACTGCATGTTTTAAATAGCATATATTGATATACTTAGGAGGTAAAATTATTGGACCTGAAAAAATTTTATATTAATGGGCAGTTTGTAGAACCTGCTTCCTTCGAACTTTTTGATATAATAAATCCAGCCACTGAAGAGAGCATAGGAAAAGTTGCACTCGGGTCACCTGAGGATGTTGACATTGCAGTTTCCGCTGCAAAAAATGCCTTTAAAAAGACAGCTCTTTTGTCAAAACAGGAAAGGTTGGATCTTCTTGAGACTATCCGTGAAAACTATAAAAAACGATATAACGACATAGCGGCAGCTATTAGAACCGAGATGGGTGCACCTGTTAAATTAGCTGAAGCAGGACAGACAGCAACTGGATTAGGCCATTTGAAAACTGCTATACAGGTCTTGGCAGGGCATGAATTTGAATATGAGCATGGAGATTACATCATTAGAGAAGAACCTATTGGCGTCTGTGGTTTAATCACTCCATGGAACTGGCCTATAAACCAAATAGTCTCCAAAATGGCCCCTGCCTTTGCAGCAGGTTGTACCGTTGTGCTTAAACCTAGCGAGATTGCGCCGCTTTCTGCAATGATCATAGCAGAAATTATTCACGAATCAGGGCTGCCGGCAGGAATGTTTAATTTAATAAATGGAAGCGGTCCTGTTGTAGGTGAGGCAATGTCTGCACATAATGATATTGACATGATGTCCTTCACCGGGTCGACCCGTGGGGGAATCGCTGTAGCTTCCGCTTCAGCAAAAAGTGTGAAAAGAGTATCTCAAGAACTAGGAGGTAAATCCCCCAATATAATTCTGGATGATGATGATTTTGAGGCTTCAATTTCGAAAGGGGTGATACACGTAATGAGCAATTCTGGTCAATCATGTAATGCTCCTACTAGGATGCTAGTTCCTAAGGACCGACATGATGAGGCTTTAGAAATAGCTAAAACTATAACCACCGATATTGTTGTGGGAGATCCGATTAATATGACTTCGGATCTAGGCCCATTGGTAAATGAAGTTCAATATCAAAAAGTACAAAACCTCATTAATACAGGGGTAAATGAGGGCGCTCAATTAGTGATTGGCGGTACAGGAAAGCCAGATGGTTTAAGCAAAGGATTTTATGTGAAGCCAACAGTTTTTGGTCATGTGAACAATGAAATGACTATAGCAAGAGAAGAAATTTTTGGTCCTGTTTTGTCCATTATCTCTTATAACAGCTTAGAAGAGGCTATCGTTATAGCTAACGACACGGACTATGGTTTAGCAGCCTATGTCACTGGAAAGGACACTGATAAAGCACTGCAGTTAGCAAGAGGATTGAGAGCAGGGCAGGTAAGCATAAATTACGGCTCCAGTGGTCCCGCTGCACCTTTTGGTGGCTTTAAGCAATCTGGTAATGGGAGAGAAAAAGCCGAATGGGGGTTGGGCGAATTTCTAGAAGTGAAGGCCATAATGGGAAAGTAAAAATGACTTTCCTTAAGGCACTGAATTTTTGAACATCAAATATTAAGAATACGCAAATATTGCAGCATTTTGTAAACTTTTTGAACTATTTTTTAATTGGCTTCTAACTATTTTTACCCAAAGAATTGGGAGATTTTAAGATGGTTGAATTAGCTGTTTTTGTAAGGTTTTGACTTAACTTTTGTGTTATTTCCATTATTGGGAGATAAGTGGAGCTCTTTTGCACATTTCTTGCATTGATATTTACTCAACTAGTTGTGGGTTAAGATGATGGATGCAGAAGATACGAAAGAGAGAATTCGCCAGCTACGGCAGAAGGTGGGATCAGACCCTACGAGTTTTACTCCAGGCCAAGCTTTTAGTCCGCTAACAGAAGAAAGACTAAAGGCTGTTAAAGGTTGGCAATCTGTCAAGGTAAGTGAAAAACTTGAATCTATTACTCCAAAAAATTCTGTGGATAAAATTTATCCCGTTACCTCTGATGACATAGAGGAAGAATTTGAAAATCGGTATCAGGAAAATCTTGCGAATAAGGACCAGAAACCTTTAGCTAAATCACGACCACAGATTGATGAGTTACAGTTGCTGGGAGAGATAGATCTCCGAATGAGTAATAATTCTAAGGAATTCATTAAGTTTTTTGATGAGAAAGTTAGAAAAATAAAAGAGGACATTGTATCTACTGAAAGTTTTGACAAATTTAAGGAAGAGTTGGAGGGAAGTGTTAACAAAAACAGTGTTCACTTAATAGAAACTCTCGAAAGTAAAGTGAGAGAGGTAGAGACTGCTTTATTAGAAAAAAATTCAATTTTAGCTGAACATTTTTCAATTCAATTGCAAGATCTGACTGAAAATGCCCAAAATGAAATAGGGAAGGCCTTTCAGCAGTCATCTGTTCTCCAAGCTATACTGCCAGATAAAATGGCTGAAATTGAAAATAAGATCTGGTCTGAATTCACTGGCAAAATAAATAATTTAACAGCCGAAATTTCAGGCTTGAAAGACTCTCTTTCATTAAGAAATGAAGTAATAGGGTCTGAATTGAGTGCTCAGATAGATGATTTGGGGAATAAATTAGTAATAGAAAACCAAAGAAACGAAGAAGCCAGGGGATGGATCAAGAGATCATTAGATGAAAAAATTGACTCGAGTTTGGATGGATTGCAAGCTGATATGGTGGAAAATTTATCTAGTATTGAAGGAGATTTAGAGAACACTAAAACCTCATTTGCTGTCAGAAATAATGAAGCAGAATCGGAGTTTAAATCTAAGGTAGAAAATTTAGATAACAAAGTTGGTGCGCTAGTGAAATCTGCTCAAACCAATTTTGAAACACAGTTCCAAAAGCTTGAACGTGATGTAGTGAACTTGAAAGCAAACTTGGCATTGCAAAATGAAACGATTAAATCGAATTTGAATGGTGAGTTCCAAAAATTGGAAAGCGAAGTAAGCGATATTAGGGATTCATTTTCATTGCGAAGTGAAGCTATGTTGTCTGAATTGAGTCTACAAATTGATGATATAAAACAGATGGTTGATTTGACTGCGGAAAATGCTCAGAAAGAAGATGAGTCTATGCGAGTTCATTTTGATGAACAGGTGGGGTCAATGGCATTGATTGCCCAAACTACTTCGACAGAGAAATATGGTGAGTTAAGAACTGAATTGGGAAACCTTAGAGATCTTTTTGCATTACGCAGTGAAGCGATGTCGTCTGAAATTGGTCTTCGTATTGATGATTTGGTAGCTAGTACAGATTTAAATATTAAGAAACTTCAAAAAGAAAACGAGTCAGTTAAAGGTTATTTTGAAAAAAATATAGGTACCACAGAATTGGCTCTTCAGACTTCCTTAGAGCAACGAATGCAAGTTTTGAAAGAGGAGATAAAACAATCTCAGGATTCATTAAGCAAACAATTGGAGACTGAGCGTTTTGAATTAAGGGCACAGATTGAAGGCATAGAACGGCAAGTAGGTATAAATGCAGTTCAAGCGAACGAAAACAATCAGAATCTCAAAAATGCGGTAGAGGATCAAATAAGTTCAAAAATTGTTACGATAGAATCTTCATTGAATGAAAAAACTAAAGATATTGGTGGGAAGATAACCAACTCAATTAGTGTTTTAGAGGAAAAAATTGATAAAATTGGCTTAGATTTAGGGTGTCAAGTTAAAGAGTTAGAGGAGAAAATAGCATTAGATGCTAAAAAGGGCCGCGATGAGAAAGCAGACCTTAAGTACTCTTTTAATTGCATAGAAGAGTTCGTAAAATCTCATCTAGAGAAACTGGAATCTCAATTCAATAAGTTAGATAAGGATTTCGTTGATAATCTAAAAATCATGAAAGTGGATTTGTCGGAATCTGAACGAAGGTCACTGGGGATGATCAAGGATAAATATCGCACATTAAAAGGTGTGGTTTGGGAGCAATTAGGATTATTAAAAAAGAGTGATGTAAAGTTTGATGAGAAGATAGGAAAAATCGAAAAGAGAATAATTAGTTTTGATTCGTTAAGCTCTAAAATGAGTGATAAACTGAGAACTGAGCATGGCCTAATCAAGAAATATCTCAAGAAGGAATTAGACAAATTGTCGACCTCGTTAAAGTGCGTTAACGATAAAATCTTATCCGAATCAGAATTGCAGGAGCTTTTTCAAAATTATACTCTGAATGTCAATATAAGTAGAAATAGTCATTTATTATCAAAGACTAAAAGAGAGTTTGAAAAGAAAAATTTCCTTAAAAAAATTTTTGTAGGAAATAAAATCCCAAAGAGTGTGGCTATAGCGGTTTTACTAGGGTCCATATTAATATACTTTAAAACCTTTAGTATATTTTAAAAATTTTATTTAAAAACTGTTTTGCTTATTCTGGCAGTTAGGTTTTTGGGGGAGATTCAAGAATTGGTTGCACACGAATTTTGTGTTTGGGCCACGAGGACGACTGCAAGAAATTACCCTAAGGAATTAATTTTAAATAATCTTTAACTCTGAAATATTCTTGTTCAATTTTTTAGTTAAAGTATTAAGTTAGGTGCGTGTGGTTTGAAATGAATCACTGAGAAATTATTTGGATCAAAATATTTTGAAACGTCAATAAAAATATTTATATTTATTTAAAATATTTTTGTTGACCTTCAGGCCCAAAAAGCTTCAATTGGTATCCTACCAAATTTCCTGCCACTAGATGTGGTGTATCTCCTGAATTTAATGCAGGCTAGTGAGTGTTTATAAAAAGAACATCACATAGGCAGGTTTTGGTAACCGATCGAGTAGGTAAAGATATAGGGGAAGTATTAAATGAAAATAACCAGGCATTACACCAAAGACACTAAAGACGCTTATTCAACCATTAATTTCCGAACTACTTCCTCTGAAATTAGGAATCCGGATGGATCTTTAGTTTTTTCGCAAACAGGAGTTGAAGTTCCAGAGAGTTGGAGTCAAGTAGCAGCTGATGTACTTGCTCAGAAATATTTCCGTAAGGCGGGGATACCCACTGCTCTAAAGAGAGTACCAGAAAAAGGGGTTCCTAGTTTTTTATGGAGATCAGTTTTCGATGATGGTTCAAGTTCTACGCAAAAAAAGAAAACTAGTTATAGGGGTGAAAATTCGTGCAAAGAAGTATTTAACCGAATGGTTGGAGCATGGACTTATTGGGGCTGGAAAGGTGGATACTTTGATAGTGAAAAAGATGCGAAAGCTTACTATGATGAAATGCGATTTATGCTTGCCACTCAACAAGGTGCACCAAATTCTCCACAGTGGTTTAACACTGGTCTCCATTGGGCTTACGGAATTGATGGGCCCAGTCAGGGCCATTACTATGTAGACCACAAAACCGGTAAAATGGTTAAGTCAAATTCAGCTTATGAACACCCCCAGCCACATGCTTGCTTTATTCAGTCTGTGCAGGATAATTTGGTTAATGAAAATGGCATAATGGATCTATGGACTAGAGAAGCAAGGTTATTTAAATATGGATCTGGAACAGGAACAAATTTTTCAAATTTAAGAGGATTAAATGAACCTTTAGCAGGTGGTGGCTATTCCTCAGGAATGATGTCTTTTCTAAAAATTGGTGATAGAGCAGCTGGTGCAATAAAATCAGGTGGAACGACTAGGAGAGCTGCTAAAATGGTCATATGTGATATGGACCATCCAGATATAGAAGAGTTTATAAATTGGAAAGTGGTGGAAGAGCAAAAGGTAGCAGCATTAGTGGCAGGCTCTAAGTTACATGAGAAAAAATTAAATAATATCTTTCATGCAATAAGAAATTGGGATGGAGCTGAAGAAACCTCATACAGCCCTAAGAAAAATAGAGGATTATATTTAGCTATCAAAGACGCTAAAGAATCAATGATACCGGATAGTTATATTCAGAGAGTCTTGCAGTATGCAAAACAGGGTTACGCCTCTATAGAATTTCCAACATATGATGTAGATTGGGATTCTGATGCATATCTCACGGTATCAGGCCAAAATTCCAATAATTCGGTTAGAGTGACAGATAGATTTTTGAAAGCAGTAAAATCTAATCAAACTTGGAATCTAGTCAATCGGACCAATGGCGATATCGCAAAAACAGTTCAAGCAGAAGAATTATGGGAACAAGTGGGGCATGCAGCGTGGGCCTGTGCCGATCCGGGAATACAGTTTCATGATACAATCAACTCATGGCATACGTGTCCTCAGGATGGGGACATACGGGGCTCAAATCCATGCTCAGAGTACATGTTTTTAGATGATACAGCGTGTAATTTGGCTTCAATGAATCTGTTGGCTTTTCTAAAGGATGGAAAATTTAACGCTAATGCTTTTTGTCACTCTACCCGGTTGTGGACAATTACTTTAGAAATATCAGTTCTTATGGCACAATTTCCTGCCAGGGAGATTGCGTTGCGCTCTTATAAATACAGGACTCTTGGTTTAGGTTATGCAAATATAGGTGGTCTATTCATGAATTTGGGACTTGGTTATGATAGTCTTGAGGCCAGAGCCCTCTGTGGTGCCATAACAGCAATTATGACTGGGGTAGCATACAAAACATCAACTGAAATGGCGAAGGAATTGGGGTCATTTCCAGGGTATGAGAGAAATAAAAAAGATATGTTGCGCGTTATGCGCAACCATAGGAGAGCGGCAAATGGAGAGGTTGCTGGGTATGAGAAATTGCAAGTTAAACCTATTCCTCATGATATAAAGAATTGTCCGGATACTGATCTTTCTCAATTGGCAAAAAAGACTTGGGATAAAGTATTGCAATTGGGCGAAAAGGTAGGTTTTAGAAATGCTCAAGTTAGCGTAATTGCACCAACCGGTACAATAGGTTTGATTATGGATTGTGATACCACCGGTATTGAGCCTGATTTTGCTTTAGTGAAATTTAAAAAATTGGCAGGAGGCGGTTATTTTAAGATAATAAATCAGTCTGTGCCATCGGCTCTAAGTGGATTAGGTTATTCGTCTAAACAGACCAAAGAAATAATTGCCTTTGCAGTTGGCCATGGAACCCTTAAGGATGCTCCTCACATTAATCATTCGTCCTTAGTTGGGCATGGTTTTGGAAAAGATGAACTAGAAAAGATAGAGTCGGCCCTTCCAGGTTGTTTTGATATAAGGTATGTTTTTAATCAATGGACGTTAGGTGAAGAGTTTTGCAAGCAGACATTAGGTATACCAGAAACAAAACTAGGAGATCCATCTTTCAACCTATTAAAGCATTTAGGCTTTAAGTCTGAAGAAATAGAGAGAGCTAATATTCATGCGTGTGGGACGATGACTGTTGAGGGTGCCCCGGGCCTCTCTAAGGAGCATTATCCCGTTTTTGATTGTGCAAATCCATGTGGCAAAACGGGTACCAGGTTTTTATCTGTGAAAAGTCATATATATATGATGGCTGCAGCTCAGAGTTTTATATCAGGTGCCATATCAAAAACAATTAATATGCCGTCTACTGCTAGTGTGGAGGACTGTAAGCAAGCATATGAACTGAGTTGGTCATTAGGCGTTAAAGCAAATGCATTATATCGCGACGGTTCTAAGTTATCTCAGCCACTTTCTTCAGCTTTGATAGAAGAAGAAGTGGATAGTAGTGAGTTAAATGAAAATAAGGACGAATCCAAAGTAGCGATGGTAGCTGAGAAGATTGCAGAAAAGGTAATAATTAGAGAAATTACACAGCAAAGAAATAAGCTACCTGAGAGAAGGAAAGGCTATACCCAGAAAGCTATCGTTGGGGGACATAAAGTATATCTTCGTACTGGTGAATACTCTGATGGTAATCTTGGAGAAATTTTTATCGATATGCATAAAGAGGGCGCAGCCTTTAGAGCTATGATGAACAATTTTGCAATAGCAGTCTCAGTCGGATTACAATACGGTGTTCCGTTAGATGAATTTGTGGAAGCGTTTACATTTACCCGATTTGAACCTGCGGGAATGGTTCAAGGTAATGATAGTATAAAAAATGCGACATCAATAATCGATTATATTTTTAGAGAGCTAGCAATCTCTTATTTAGACAGGACAGATCTTGCTCACGTTAAGCCTTTAGGTGAAGTGTTTGATGAATTGGGGGGGGCTCAACCACAATTTTCTGCTGATAATGATTCAAATGACTCAATATCAAAAACAAATCGATCAGGAGAAAACCTGGAAATGATCAAGAAAGTATCATCAACAGGGTATCTGAGGAAAAGACTCCCAAGAGAATTGACGTCTACCCCCACTCAGGCTGATTTGCTAACCGATAATCAACATACCATGTTTGATAGTCAGGACAGGGAAAAAATTAAAGAGACCGATATTTCTTCAACCGAACAACCTAATATTGGTGAGCGTAAACAACAGGATAAAGTGGATCAGAGAAAAATAGCTAAGCTGCAAGGTTATGAAGGAGATCCTTGTAATGAGTGTGGAAGTTTTACACTTGTAAGGAATGGCACCTGTTTGAAATGTAATAACTGCGGCAGCACTACAGGTTGCAGCTAGTCAGTTAAACTACAAAATGGAATAGTGATTTGTTCTGTTATATGTAAATTAGTTTCCACCCCCCCTGGCCAGGGCAGCAACGCCAGTTCTAGCTATCTCCTTTAAGCCTAAGGGCACCATTAAATCAGCAAAAGCATCTATTTTTTCAGGCGTTCCAGTAAGTTCAAATGTAAAGCTTGCCAAAGTACTATCTACTACTTTAGCTCGAAAAACATCTGCTAATCTTAAGGATTCCACTCGTTTTTCACCTTTTGCAAAAACTTTAAATAGTGCCAGCTCTCGTTCCACTGATTTACCTTCAACGGTCAGATCGTGCACGTCATGTACTGGTATCATTCGTGATAACTGAGCCTTGATTTGCTCTATGACTGATGGAGTTCCAGATGTAACAATTGTTATTCTTGATAGATTTCCAGTGTGATCAACTTCGGCCACCGTAAGGCTGTCGATATTGTACCCTCTACCAGAAAATAGACCTATGACTCTAGCAAGTACTCCAGATTCATTGTCCACAAGGATAGCAAGCGTGTGGCGTTCTGGTTTGTCGTTCTTAGGGTCTCTCAAATTGTAGGCACTTTTACGAGAGATGCCCTTTTTCAGGGACAATTTTTGCAACTTAAACTCTCTTTCTATACCAAAACAGCTCCAGATTTCTCTATCTCGTTTTCAGGTTGATTAGCATCTAATATCATTTCGTTATGTGCTTTCCCAGACGGTATCATAGGAAAACAATTTTCGTGTTTTTCGACAACACAGTCAAAAATAACTGGACCGTCATATTGAATCATCTCCATAATACTTTCTTCTAACTCATCTGGTTTTTCACAGCGAATTCCTTTGATTCCATAGGCTTCAGCCAGTTTCACGAAATCAGGCAAGGCATCTGACCAACTGTGAGAATATCTTCCGCCATGTAGCAGTTCTTGCCATTGTCTAACCATGCCTAATCGCTTGTTGTTGATTATGAACTGTTTTACTGGCAGTTTATACTGAACGGTAGTACCTAATTCTTGCATGTTCATTAACCAACTTGCTTCACCGGCAACATTGATTACGAGTGATTTAGGGTGAGCTATTTGAACACCAATTGATGCAGGAAAACCATATCCCATTGTGCCCAGTCCGCCAGATGTCATCCACCTGCGCGGTTCTTCAAAACCCATAAATTGGGCTGCCCACATTTGATGTTGGCCCACTTCTGTAGTCACATATCGATCCATCTTTTTAGTAAGTTTTTCCAAAGTCTGGAGCGCATATTGAGGTTTAATTACTTTCGTAGAATTATTGAAATTTAGGCAGTCAATTTGCTTCCAGGCCTCAATTTCTTTCCACCAAGATTTAAGATCTTTAGTATTGCGCTTAGACCCTCTTTCTTTCCATAATTTGAGAAATTTTTC
>PACC02000030.1 GCA_002699695.2 Paracoccaceae bacterium
ATAGAGTTCTTGATGGTAGAAACCAGAAAATCTAGGGGGTAATTATGGCTAGGAAACCTCGTACTCAAACTAAGACAACTGTTACCCCAAACTTCAGACCAGTTGATACATTTGTTCAACCTGCTCCATTAGATACTAGAAGAATTAGAGAACTAGTTACTTTCGTTGGTAATCTTGTTACAAGAATAAATCGTTATGCTCAAGTTGAACAAGGTAGAAGAGATAAGAACGATGTCATAGCTGCTGAAAAAGCTTTTGCAACAATCACAGATAAATTGCAGTCCTATAAAAGAAGGATCTTGTTTTTCCAATTGTAATTTTTTTCTTCAAATCACACTTAATAACAAAACTGCATATATTTCAATGAGTTATACACACTATCTGATGTGATATGGTGCGGCTGAGAAGACTTGAACTTCCACGGGTTTTATCCCACAGCGACCTCAACGCTGCGCGTCTACCGATTCCGCCACAGCCGCAATAAGTAAAAGGTAACTTTTTTTATCGAAGATTCAATAGCGAGCTATTAAAGTATTTTCATATTAACGATTAACAGTTATTCAGTTATAAAATAATTTAAACTAATTTTAAATTCAGAAATTTCATCTCTAATGAGTAATTTAAAGAAACCTCTAGACTGGATTATTAGCAAAGGCCTGATTGATTATCAGGAAGCACTAAAAAGAATGGAATCCCGGGTGGAAGACATAATAGCCGACAAAAAAAATGAAGCTATCTGGCTCTTGGAACATCCTGATATTTATACTGCAGGAACTTCTGCGAACTTTAGAGACCTAAAAGATCCAAAAAGATTTCCAGTGATTACCACGAACCGCGGCGGTCAATTCACATATCATGGACCTGGACAAAGAATTGTCTATGTCATGATTAAGTTAGGTAGATTTGATTATGATATCCGAAAATATGTGCACTTCTTGGAGGATCTAGTTATAAAAACGCTTAAAGACTTTAATATAACCTCTCATCGCTGGGAAAAGGCTATAGGTGTATGGACCTACAAGATTTCTACATCCAAATCGAGTTATCATCTTGATCAATATAAAATTGCTTCCATAGGTGTGAGAGTACGCCGTAAAATTGCATTTCACGGCGTAGCTATAAATATCGCTCCCAATATACAAAATTTTGAGGGAATTATACCCTGTGGTATCAAGAATGCCAAAGTTACTTCTGTTTTCGATCAAGGGGTAGAAACAAGTATGGCTGATTTTGACAAGTCTCTTAAATCTAATTTTAATAAATTACTAAAAACCTATCCACCTTAAAATTTTTATTGTCATCAATGTATGAAATTAATTGGATTGAGGCAGGATGCCACATATGGTTACTGAAGATATTGAAATATAGTAAGAATTAAATTATATCCTAAGTAAATGCTGCAATACCCTAGTGGAGGAAAATATGGCAGAAGCCAATACCGACCTAACTCATGAACACAAAATGCCAAATTTTTTCACCAGGTGGTTCATGTCAACAAATCATAAAGACATTGGGATACTTTATATTGTAACAGCTGCCTTTTTTGGCTTCATCTCTGTGGCCTTTACGGTTTACATGCGACTGGAGCTTATGGAACCTGGGGTTCAGTTTATGACTATTGATGGTCAGCCCAATGGGCATCTCTGGAATGTACTCATTACAGGTCATGGTATCCTAATGATGTTCTTCGTAGTTATTCCCGCTCTTTTTGGTGGGTTTGGTAATTACTTTATGCCTCTCATGATAGGGGCACCAGATATGGCCTTTCCAAGAATGAACAACCTTTCATACTGGCTTTTTGTGGCAGGCGCATCGCTCGCTACATTATCACTCATTGTACCTGGTGGAAATGGACAACTTGGGTCCGGCGTAGGCTGGGTTCTTTATGCTCCTCTCTCCACTTCTGAAATGGGGATGTCCATGGACTTGGCTATCTTTGCGGTTCATCTATCAGGAGCATCGTCAATTTTAAGTGCAATAAATATGATAACAACTTTCCTTAATATGAGAGCTCCAGGAATGACCTTGCATAAAACCCCACTTTTCCCATGGTCAATTTTGGTAACTGCCTTCCTTATTTTACTGTCGCTACCAGTACTGGCAGGAGCCATAACTATGCTCCTGACTGATAGAAATTTTGGAACTGCGTTTTTTGATGCCGCAGGAGGCGGAGATCCTGTGCTCTACCAGCACTTATTATGGTTTTTTGGTCACCCAGAGGTATATATGATCATAGTTCCAGGATTTGGCATAGTTAGCCACATTATTTCTACATTCTCCAAAAAACCAATTTTTGGATACTTACCTATGATCTATGCAATGATTGCAATAGGGGCACTAGGCTTTGTCGTGTGGGCTCACCATATGTACACAGTAGGGATGTCCGTTACACAACAAGCCTATTTCATGTTAGCCACTATGGTAATAGCGGTTCCGACAGGTATAAAAATATTTTCATGGATAGCTACAATGTGGGGAGGCTCAATTGAATTCAAAACACCCATGCTTTGGTGCCTAGGATTTCTTTTTCTTTTTACGGTTGGTGGTGTAACAGGCATTGTCCTTGCTCAAGCAGGTGTGGATAGAGCATATCATGACACATACTATGTGGTTGCCCACTTTCACTATGTAATGTCACTAGGTGCGGTGTTCTGCATCTTTGCTGGAATATATTATTGGATTGGAAAAATGTCTGGACGCCAGTACCCTGAATGGGCAGGTAAGCTCCACTTTTGGCTTATGTTCATTGGTTCAAACATAACTTTTTTTCCTCAGCATTTCTTAGGGAGACAAGGAATGCCACGTAGATACATTGACTACCCTGAGCAGTTTGCACTCTGGAATTACATTTCTTCACTAGGAGCATTTCTATCTTTCGGATCTTTTCTACTATTTTTTGGAATAATATTTTATACTATTTTATGGGGAAAGAAGATAAAAGAGAATGCTTATTGGGGCACACATGCCGACACACTAGAGTGGACACTACCTAATCCACCACCAGAGCATACCTTTGAAACTCTTCCAACACGTGACCAATGGGATAAAGCCCAACAGCATTAATTCATATTTTTCCTCGGAGATTTTCCAATAAAGACGGGCTTTAAAATTAACAATAGAACAGATAAGGCTATATTATCCCTAACAATTTGGCCCCATAGATCTTGCACAAGGGAAAACTTTCATTTCATAACGTTATTAACGGCTTTAACGCTTTTACTGCCACCTCTTCTTTTTTTAAAATTGGAGCTAATGTTTGCTATTCTTCCCTTTTCCCTCATTTCTATTTCTTTACTTTATCTTTTTGGTGAAAGAAATTTCCGAGATGGAAGACTCAAAGAAAAATTAGAAATATTCCCAAAAAAAATCATTTTACAAAGAGCCGATCCTGCCGGAAGAACAAGAAGTTGGTCAGCCAATCCTTTTTGGATCCAGGTAAATTATTATAAAAATGGACCGATAGAAAATTATTTAACCTTAAGAGGGAATGGAAAAGAAGTAGAAGTAGGTTCCTTCTTGACACCAAAGGAACGAGAAAACTTAAAACACTTGATTGAAGATGCTCTACAGAAATTGACTGGGAAGAATTTTTCTAGCTAGTTTTTACATTTTCTGATATCGATGAGGCTTTAAGATTGTTTCTATGTCAATAGTTTAAGCAATAATTACGACGTTTAAATAAGTTTAGTCTGGGCACAAAAATTGATATATCAAAATAAAAAGGATTGGCTAAAAAGCTCTAGTAAGAGAGTTTCTCTGTTAGGCATGTCTGGCCTTGGTAAAACTCGCCTTTCAAATATTCTGCAATCAAAATTTCAATGGTTTCATTATTCCGTGGATTATAGGATAGGCACCCGTTATTTAGGCGAACATATTGTTGATAATTTTAAGCGAGAAGCTATGAAAAATACTTTTCTGAGAGAGCTATTGTTGTCAGATAGCATTTATATTTCATCTAATTTGACTTTTAATGATCTCTCCCCCTTATCAAGTTACCTTGGCTCCCCTGGAAATAAGAATTTGGGAGGAATGGAATTAGAACTTTACATAAAACGTCAGCAACAACACAGAGAAGCTGAAATTTTTTCCCTGTTAGATACAAAAAAGTTTATTGAAAAATCAATTAAGATTTATGGTTATAATAATTTTGTCTGTGATACTTCAGGTTCAATATGTGAAATAGTCGATCCTTTAAACCCGTCAGATCCCGTATTGAACCATCTTTCGAGTAATACTTTAATTTTATTAATAAAAGGTACAACAAATCATAATCAAGAACTTGTAAAACGATTTACCAAAAATCCTAAACCAATTTATTACAATGAAACCTTTCTCCGTGAAAAATGGAAAAGTTATAAGAAATTGAATAAAGTCCCAGACCGCAAAGTTGAACCTGAGAAATTTGCCTTATTCTGCTTCGAAGATCTTCTAGAGCATCGAGCACCTATTTATGATAAAATTGCACAAAATTGGGGTATAACTTTAATGGCGGATGAAGTGTCTAAAGTTAGAGATGAAGAAGACTTTATAGATCTAATTTCATCCAATCTCGCAAATAATAACAAAAAAGGTTGAAAACCTTGCCAATAAGATTACCACAAAACTTACCTGCTTATGAAATTTTGGATAAAGAAGGGGTGGTAGTAATATCTGATGATACTGCCGAAAGGCAGGATATTCGCCCCCTTGAAATAGGTTTATTGAATTTAATGCCTGAAAAAGAAAAAACGGAACGCCAGTTTGCTAGATTGATTGGGTCAACGCCACTGCAAGTCAGATTGACACTAATGCGCATCACAAAACATACTCCCAAGAATACTACCCCAGAATACTTAAGCAAATTTTATAAATCATTTGATGAAATCAAACATAAAAAGTTTGATGGAATTATTATTACTGGAGCGCCTATAGAAAAACTACAATATGAAGATGTTAAATATTGGAAGGAACTGTGCGAAATTTTTGCATGGACTTCAGATAATGTGCATTCAGTTTTAAGTGTCTGCTGGGGTGCAATGGCAATGCTATACTATCGTTTTGGAATTAAAAAGTTTCCACTAAAGAAAAAAGCGTTTGGTTGTTTCCATCAAGATAATCTATTTCCCAACTCGCCTTATCTTCGAGGAATTTCAGATGAAATTATTATACCAGTCAGCCGTTGGACCAAAATTAAAACTGAAGACATAAACAAATTCCCTGAGTTAGATTTGTTGTTAGCATCTTCTAATATGGGACCTTGCCTAATTGAGGAAAGTAAAAAAAATATATTGTTCATGTTAAATCATATCGAATATGAAACTAATTCACTAAATGAAGAATATCAAAGAGATTTAAAATCCTCTGTCTCATCTTCAATTCCAATAGATTATTTTGATAAAAATAACACCAATCTAAAACCTAAGAATCGTTGGCGTAGTAATGCTCACATTTTTTTTGGAAACTGGATAAACGAAATATATCAGAAAACACCATATGACATAAATCTAATTGGAGAACTATAGATAGATTTAATTATCATTTTTTCCCTTGGCACACTAAAGTTTTTTCAGAATTTGTCGATATTTACTATACAGGTAAATAATATTACAAGTGAAAGAATTTAAGGAATTTTACGGTTTACGAATACCCCTCGGTGATCAACAAAAAAGAAGTATAAATATGCATCACAACCCTCCCAGGACCCCACAATTTTATGTAACAGCACCTCAAAAATGTCCCTATATAAAAGGTAAAGCTGAGCGCAAGCTATTTACTGCATTATATGGGAGGAATTCAGAGCAACTAAATGATGACCTGTCTCTTCAAGGATTCAGGAGGTCTCAAAAAGTTCTTTATAAACCTTTATGCACCAATTGCTCTGCATGCTTATCTCTCAGGGTAAAGGTCAAAGACTTCAAACCTTCCAAGTCGCAGCGGCGCGTGCTATCGAAAAATAATTGCATTAAACGCCTAGAAAAAGATCCCGAGGCGACGGATGAGCAATTCTCCGTGTTTAAAGCTTACTTGACTGCAAGACATCTGAATGGCGGGATGAGCGAGATGGATGCTTTGGAATTTTCAGCAATGATTGAAGAAACCAATGTTCACACCACAGTATTTGAATACAGAATTAATGATGAAGTAATGGCAGATAAGCTGTTAGCTGTTTGCCTAACAGATGTAACCGCCGATGGTCTCTCAATGGTATACTCTTTTTATGATCCAGCATACCAATCCCTAAGCTTAGGACGGTTTATGATACTTGACCATATTAAATTAGCTAAGGAATTAAATCTAAATTACCTATATCTTGGTTATTGGATTAGACACAATGAAAAAATGGGCTATAAGGCTGATTATAAACCAGCTGAAGTTTACCACCTAAATAAGTGGACTAATTTAATTGAAAAAGAAATAGAGGTCTTTGATCTCAATACAGGTTACCAATTACCTGAAATACAAGAGAACTCAACTGGTATAGAGACAATAATTCAACTACCTAGGTTCACAACAGATCCTAACTAATATCTCCTCCTCTTTGAAAAAAAATAAAAAAAAGTCGACCTTTTATAGATCTTTGAACCAATTTAGTTCATGGGAGTATCGCTTTTCACTCCTTACCGCATCGAATTCGAATTCATTTTGTAAAAGTTAAGCTAAATTCTTGCTAAAAATATAATGAAATATCTTGATGAACAGATCGGCATCTTGATATACGGGGCACTAGGAAAGCCGGCAATCTATCCTGCCCTCTTAATCCTATGTTTGCTGCAGTATCTTTTTGGAAAGATATTAATATAGGTAAAACAGTTTTGACAGCTTCTTTCCTCCAAGAAATTTCTTCATCTAACAATAACCTGGCTTTTTCAATATAGTCATTTGCCTTAACATCATTATCCTTCTTAAATTCCTTACGAGCTTTATTAAGTAGAGACTTCACCCCACTACCGCCAGGAATAGTGTTTAGGTTCTTTGACACTTCTTTTAAAGCTTCCTGTTTTTTTTCATTATTCATGCTTCCAAGCCTACCGGTGAATTCATTGAAATGCTTTTGAAATTTAGCAAAACCAGAACCTGATGATATCGTAACTATGGTATCTTTTACCCCATCATGAGCATCATCCATAGCTCTCCGATACTTACGTTGCGCTGTTGTCAATGACTTAAGTTTTTTCTGGTATTCTGTGGAAACTTTTTCCCAATCTGAAGGTATTGTACGGGATAGCTCTTTTTTCTTTAAAAGGCTCTCATCAATCTCCTCACTAATATGATTCTTGGTGTTTTGGTCATCAGTAATTTGGTTTTCTCTTTTCAAGTTTTTTATACGACTATCAATTTTTCTGATTTCCCTTTGGATAATTCGCACTTCACTATGAGTTTGTGCATAGGATTTTGTAGCTTCTGCAAGTACTTTTTGGGTTTCAATCACATCACTAAGCTTTGTAAAAACTGTTAAGGCCACCTCATGTGTATCATCAATTTTTGAAGTAACTTTTGTCGGTAATATACTTATATCAAGTTTCTTTAAACTATTGATCGAAAGGGTAATTGCTTCCTCATCATTAATTAAAGTTTCTTCAAGGTAGCTTTCGACACAAGACTCTAATCTTGGATTCATTGGGGGTGGAGCATTGAAAGAAGACAAGTAAAACCGATTTGGAAGATAATTAACTAGGGTAGGAAATGCACCAACAATACCTAATGCCACTAGCTGCAATATTATAAATGGAACTACACCTTTATAAATAGCAATAGTTTTGATAGCCTTAGGAGCAACACCCCTAAGATAAAACAGTGCAAAACCAAACGGAGGGGTAAGAAAGCTAGTTTGGATATTAACCCCAATCATAACACCTAACCAAACCGCTGTTATGTTTGCACCAGGATCAGCTAGTAGAATTGGGGCAACAATTGGGACAACAACGACAGCTATTTCAATGAAATCAAGGAAAAAACCTAATAAAAAAATTACTACCATCACAACTATAAATTGCGACCAAAAACCTCCAGGCAAACTTTGGAGAAAATCTTTAACATATTCTTCGCCTCCAAATCCGCGAAACGCTGCCGTGAGCATTGCTGCACCCAATAGGATGATAAACACCATTGAGGTTGTTTTTGATGTCTCAATCATTACCTCTTTTAGCGTATTATCAACAACAAAGGTGCGCCATGTTGACCATGCTATTGCTACAATCAATAAAATTGAAGCAGCTACAGCAAGTAAAACTGCCTGATGGTTCTGAGTTACCGCCAAATTTTTTACATTGAGGTCAAAATAATTTATGAGTAGCAAGAGTGCTATTATCGATAAAATGGCAAGAGCAGCTGGAAATAGGGCTCCCTTTTTATCTTCGCAAAGCTTATATCCAGCCATTATAGTAGCGCCAACTGCACCAATTGCACCAGCTTGATTTACTGTAGCTATACCCATAATTATCGATCCCAATACCAGAAATATCAATACCAATGGGGGGAATAACGAAAAAAGAACTTTGTAGAGAAATTGCTTATTAAAACCGAGAGGATTAGGTACAGCCGGAGCCATTGATGGTCTTATTAAAGCAGTTATAAAAATATAGGCGAAATAAACCAGAACTAAAACGATTCCCGGCAAGAACGCTCCCAAAAACATGTCCCCAGCCGAAGTCGAGGTCACATCTAAAGCCGACGGCATAGTAAATTCACCCGTCGCAGTTTTGTACAGTGATTGACGCATCGCTGAAGCTTGATCGGATGCAGATCCAAGTTGATCTGCCAAAATAATAAGAACGATTGAGGGAGGGATTATTTGACCCAATGTTCCAGAAGCACATATAGTACCTGTGGCTAATGAAGGAGAATATTTATTCCTCATCATTGAGGGTAAAGAAATTAACCCCATTGCTACCACTGTTGCTCCGACAATACCGGTTGTTGCCGCTAACAAAGCTCCAACAAAAACTACCGAGATACCCAAACCTCCCGGTACTGGGCCAAACAAGCCTGCCATGGTCATTAGTAAATCTTCGGCAATACGCGAGCGTTGTAACATGATGCCCATGAAGATAAATAGTGGGATTGCTATTAAAGTATCCCTTTCAAAGTCATAATAAATAGCTCTGAAATTCATCACTCCTGCAGAAAGCCATTCGACAGGGCCATCTTGGGCAAAAAAGGCTTTCACATCGCCAAAAAATACTAGGCCAGTAATTGCCGCAAGGCCAATACTTAGTATTGCAGACCCTGGCAATGCAAAGGCTACAGGAAACCCAAGACCTAGAGCTGTCATCATAAGTATGAACAAAAGTATTAAAAAATAAAGCTCCATATATACCTATCGCCTAGTTTCAACCATGAATTGTATTTTCTTCTTTACGCTCAAGTATATTAATATATCGGACAATGTAACTGGAAAATTGAAACAACATTGATAATGCGAAGATTACCAAAAAGCCTGACATTAAATATTTTACGTACATTCCAAAACCTTGTTGTGTGACTTCAAAATTAAGAAGAGCCAAATTAAATGGAGATGTCTCGTGCCAACAACCTCTGATGAGTATGACCCAGCAAAGTGGAATTCCAAGAAGGATAGATCCACCAATATTAGTGTAAGCCTTTCCTTTTTCTGAAAAGTTAGCATATAGAACATCTACTCGCACATGTCCTTCGTGAACTAGAGTATAAGCACTGGAAAACAAGAAAAGTCCAGCATACCAAAACCGTACTAGATCCCCCATAAATGCCTGCTCATAAGAAAAAATAAATCGTGTTATAACGATTAGCAATTCACCAAAAACAATTAACAACGCCAACCAAATAAAATCGGCGCCTCTTCGATACAGAGCTATTAACATTCCAACCAATAATAGTGGAATGTGTACATAAGCGCCTCTTAAAGCTGGCTTTCCAAGTGATAACGCCAAATCATCACCCACTATGTTAGGTAAAAGGCCTTCAATTCTGACAAAAGAGATCGCAGCATCAGCAATACCAATTAGCATTACTGACCAAAACGCGAAGGAGACTACAACCTCAGAACAACTATTTAATAATACTGAATCTCGGACTCCATCCCGCCTCCGTAATATCAAAACTGGAGCAAAAAAAGGTAGTAAAAAAGAAATAGTTTGGATTAATCCTAAAATAATGAAGACTGCATCATATCCTTGGCTTCTACTTTCAAAAACACCAAAACCTAGCACAGCCAAGGTGCCAAATAGCCCTGGTAAATCAAATATATAAGTCAAGAAGTTATTAACAATGTAGGCAGCACCAATAAACGCACTGACTAGAGCACTATAATGCAAAAAGTCCATAATCCGGTTAGTCTTCATTTTGACAAACTCCGGTCATATTTAATTTGCAGAGCCATTATCATTATAATGGCTCTGCATTTTGTATCTTTTGTGTTTGAGATTAGATACCGCGGATTCGGTTACGCTGATTCAAATATTCTCCAGTCGTAGTTCCAAGCCAACCACCTATATCTTTCAATCCTGCTTCAAAGCTTTCATGTATTCTATTTGCTAGGTCGGAGTGAGCTCTTGCTTCCTCAAAAACCTCGTCTGCTGCTTCTGCCATAGCGTCCCAAACATCATCATTAAAAGCTCGAACCTTTACACCATGATCATTTGTAAGCCTCGCAAATGCTGCGCCAGATTTGCCATTATATTCACTCATCATCATTTCATTCTCGGCGGTTGCCGCAGCTTCAATTATGGCTTTGTCACCATCTGACAAATCAGACCACCATTTTGCATTAAAGCCAGCCGCTATCATTGATCCAGGCTCATGCATTCCTGCGGTATAATAAAACTTTGCAGCTTCATAAAATTTCATGATTTCGTCGTTCCAAGCACCAACCCACTCCGTAGCATCTATAGCTCCTGAAACTAGATTTTCATAAATTTGACCTCCAGGAACAGTAACAGGCGATCCTCCGAGTTTACCAATGACATCGCCACCAAGGCCAGGTATACGCATTTTCAGGCCGTTAAAATCGTCGGGAGAGTTTATCTCTTTATTGAACCAACCACCTGCCTGGGTTCCAGTATTACCACACATAATTGATTTTAATCCAAACTCACCAGCCAATTCGTCCCACAACTCTTGACCACCACCGTATCGGATCCAGGCATTTATTTCATCATATGTCATGCCAAAAGGAACAGCTGTAAAATAAGCCCAGCCTGGATGTCTTCCTTTCCAGTAATAGTCTGCAGCATGATAACCTTGAGCATTCCCTGAGGCAACTTCGTCAAAACTATCAAAAGCTCCTACCCTCTCATTTGCAGCATAATAGCTAACCTGGATGCGACCACCCGACAAATCTTGGATCTTTTGAGCATACCTTTGAGCCCCAGTTCCTAGTCCTGGAAAATCTCGTCCCCACGTTGCTACTATTGCCATTTCAATCCGCTCTTGGGCAATAGATGGACTAGCGAGTGAGACAGCACCTGCTGCACCAGCAGCGCCTAAGCCAGCTTTTGTAATAAATTTTCTTCTATCCATTTAAATTCTCCCCTATTAAATTTACTTGGCCATATTACCAAGAGTTTCGCTATACATTAATAACATTAGTAAATAAAGTATAAACTGCCCTTATGGCTGATTATGAACCTACAAAGATAGATTAAATTGCTCAATATTCAATATTTTGTTAATATTAGAGGTAATGTGAAGGCTCAGCAATAGAATCTCCCAGATTAGTGATTTTATCACGAGTGATTTAAATAAATGATCGATAGTCCATAGAATTTAGAACCATTATTGACATTTGGGCTATCAGAATTAAGCTCTAATCTATGAGTTTACAAAATGCTTTCTGACGCTTATTTTAATCACGAGTTACAAAATAGTATTTTCTAAAGAAAGAAACCAATGCCAAAAGAAGTTAATCCCCCAAAAATCACATCAGGGGCGCAAATAGTGGTAAATGCTTTGATAGATCAAGGCGTGGACACTATTTTTGGATATCCAGGTGGAGCAGTTCTACCTATTTACGATGAAATATTTAACCAAACTAAGATTAAGCACGTTTTAGTGCGTCACGAACAAGGAGCAGTGCACGCTGCAGAAGGCTATGCCAGATCAACAGGGAAACCAGGTGTGGTTCTAGTTACGTCGGGACCAGGTGCTACCAATGCTGTTACTGGTTTGACTGATGCTCTCATGGACAGTATACCAATCGTTGTATTAACAGGCCAAGTACCTACCTTTATGATTGGTAATGATGCATTCCAAGAGGCTGATACCGTTGGAATTACACGGCCCTGTACAAAGCATAACTGGCTTGTGAAAGATACTGACATATTAGCAGAAATAATTCATGAAGCGTTTCATGTTTCTATGACTGGTAGACCTGGACCAGTACTTGTGGATATACCCAAAGATGTACAATTTGCATCTGGTAAATATCAAAAAAGAAAAAAACACCCCAATAACAGATATGCTCCCCAAACAGTGCCAAGCGATCAATTGCTATTAATGGCTGTGGAAGCTTTTGAAAATTCAAAAAAACCTATCTTATATACAGGAGGTGGCGTGGTTAACTCTGGTGATCAGGCTTCAAACCTGATACGAAAACTCATAGCTGAAAGCAATTTTCCAATAACTTCTACACTAATGGGGCTTGGATGTTATCCTGCATCTGGGAAAAACTGGCTTGGGATGCTAGGGATGCATGGTACATATGAAGCAAATATGGCAATGCATGACTGTGATTTTATGTTTTGCATAGGAGCTCGGTTCGACGACAGAATAACAGGTAAAACTGATGAATTTAGTCCAAACTCAATAAAGGTTCATGTCGACATAGATCCATCATCCATAAATAAGAATATACTAGTCGATATTGGAATTGTTGGAGATATAGA
>PACC02000045.1 GCA_002699695.2 Paracoccaceae bacterium
CTGAGCCAGACTCAATCCTGCTGCCCTCTGATCGATGAGGTATAGGTTTTATATCGTTCGAATTTGACATTTGGCTTAAATGATGACTTAGGTCTCCTGAGGCAGTCAAAAAAGGCGGCTTACGGTACTCATCTCCACAATCTCCTGGAATTTCATGTGATGTGGAAAAAGCGGTTTTTAATTTTTCGTGATCTGTATAATCAAGTTCAAAAGAAAAAACTTTCAAATTATTATCGGTATGTATATTTTCTCCGAGGCGCGCACCAATAATTACTCCGGCGACTCCTTTTTGTTCTAAAACCCAGCGTGTTGCTACGTTGGAAATAGATACATTGTACTTATTAGCAATTTGCTTGGCAGTTTTAAGAATGATTTGAAATTTTTCCCATCCACCAATCTTATCGATGAACCTCTTATATTTCATTTTAGACCAGTCTTTTATTTCTATTGGTTCTTTCGCATCAAGCCATTTTTCAGTTAAAAATCCACCGCATAGAGTACCATAAGCGAGTATTTTAACCGATGAATTTTTACATAAATCTGCTAGGAGTCCTGTGGCGCGCCGATCGACAAGTGAGAAAGAAACTTGGTTTGTCTTCAACGGAATACCGTCGGCTATTGCAAGGTGAAGATGAGCTGTGTCGAAATTCGTAACACCAATTTCTTTGATAAGTCCTTTCTCCCTCAAGTTGGCGATTTCATGAAGGGCATCAAGCCAGGCAGGATGTTGAAAATTCCACCAATGAAATTGCAATAGGTCTATACAAGAAGTTTCAAGCCTTGCAAGGCGCTCTTCTATTCCTGTTCGCACGACTTTCCTAGTCATTGGTCCTGGTTTAGGACACCATTTGGTGAACATAATCGGTTTATAATTTAATTTTTCTTTCCGTTTTAAAAGAGTTCCTGCAATAATTTCTGAAGTCCCGTAGTGATCTGCCATGTCGAAAGTGTTGAAACCTGCATTCGCATATTGTTGCAACTTGTCGGCACCTTTTTCTTTGTCAATCGGACCGGATATACGTTCAATATCAGCAACCTGCCATAGACCGGTTAGTATCCTACTAATGTTTAATCTAGGCGTAAGACTAAATGTTTCGGGACCTAATTCATTGGAGTGAGTTTTCACAGTTAACCTCTTCTTATTTAACATCTTAATCGAGAAAACGTTCTCAATTCACACGTTGACACGCGGACACATGGTATCTAGTCTTAAACATCATAGATAACTTGCGCAATTGCAAATTGGGGGGACGGTGGGCGATGGCCGAGGATGAAGGTTTTTGGCTCTATGACCTAAGGATCGAGGTTGTTTTAGAAGAACGCTTACCTGTTTGTAGGCACGTAGAAGGTGAGTATTTTCAACTTCAGGGTGAAAATCTGATTTTTAAGTCAGAACAGAAAATTTCTATGTATGCTTTAGCCGCTCTTTTGCCTCTTTTGCCTGCTAAACAGCGAATGACAAGCCCTCACGATTGGATGTCTACCGATGCGGAAGTGGCGTGCCCCGATCCTAATTGTGGAGGACGTTTTCGTATCATTAGAGAAGATAAACGCTGGTTTTCACATTCAGAGACGACCGGTCTTCCTAATTCTCGTGGCAAGCCCTATTGGAAAAAAGAACAAACGTCATGAGTAAGGTCGAAACAATAGAACTTCGACCTGGCTATAATATTTCTCGTGTGATCAGAGGAGGGTGGCAATTGTCAGGCGGGCACGGATCTGTCGATAAGAAAGCTGCAATTTCAGATATGAAGGCCTTTCTAGACTCTGGTGTCACCACAATTGATTGTGCGGACATATATACTGGCGTTGAGGAAATTATTGGGTCTTTTATTGATAATCTTCGAAATGAATGTGGTCATTCTATTGCTAATAGTGTGAAAGTTCATACCAAGCTGGTTCCTGACCTTGCTCGGTTGCCAGATATTAAGCCTGCTGAGGTAGAAAATATTGTAGATCGATCGCTCATGCGTCTTAAAGTTCAGCAACTCGATCTGGTTCAGTTTTTCTGGTGGGATATGTCTATTGGTAAAGCTACCGAAATGCTTGGTATACTAAAAGAATGCCAAACTAAAGGAAAAATTGCAAACCTTGGGGTGACCAACTGGGATAGTGAGCAGATATCTCTTTTTCTTGAATCAGGTTTTGATTTAATTTCTGCCCAAGTCCAGTTTTCAATTCTTGATAGACGTCCTTTAAATGGGTTAACTGATTGGTCACGCGTTAAAAGCATGCATCTGTTATGTTATGGAACGTTGGCAGGGGGGTTTTTGGGAGAAAAATGGTTGGGCAAATCAGATCCAGGATATTCCTTTTCAAACCGCAGTCTCATAAAATATCGTTTAATAATTGATGAATTTGGATCTTGGGAGCTTTTTCAGGAGTTGCTTGGCATTTTAAAAAGGATAGGAGATATTCACCGAGTTTCCCTCAGTTCAGTTGCAATCCGATGGGTTCTTGAACAGCCAAGAGTTGCTGCAACAATTGTCGGTGCGCGTTATGCTTGCCACCTCTCTAAAACTCTTGAGGTCTTTAAATTTAAGCTTACTTCACAAGATAAGGCAACAATAGCCATGTTACTTGATAAAACATCAGGGCCCTTGGGACCGGTCTACGGTCTCGAGAGTGATAGATCTTCGCGTCATGGTAGGATTATGAAATACAATTTAAATAATTTACTTGAAAAAGAAATACCGGAGGGTAGTTCTAGTGAGTAACCCTATTTTGAAAATAAAGGATCTTACACATGATTTTGGTCCGTTTCGGGCGATTGATAATGTTTCTTTGGAGATTGAGCGTGGTTCTATTACAGGATTAATTGGTCCTAATGGTGCTGGAAAGACAACTCTATTTAATGTGATTACCGGCGGTCTTAAGCCAAAGTTGGGGAGTATCACTTTGGATGACATCGATGTAACTGGTAGCGTTCCAGAATCGCTTTTTTTAAGAGGTTTAGGGAGAACGTTTCAAATCCCGCGTCCTTTTGCAAAGATGTCAGTTCTAGAAAACGTGATGTTGGCGCCTAAAGGGCAGATAGGGGAGAAACTTCACGGACCTTTTTTTTTACGTGGCTTTGTAAAAAATCAAGAGATCGCAATTCGAAGGCGTGCAATGGAAGTTATTGATTTCATGACCTTAGGACCGTTGGCAGATCATCCGGCAGGCAAGATATCCGGAGGACAAATGAAACTTCTTGAGCTAGCACGCATTCTTATGGGTGATCCACAAGTTATTCTTCTTGATGAACCAGCAGCAGGCGTCAATCCTACACTTGCTGGAACTCTCATTGAAAAGATAGAGGAGCTAAATCGTTTAGGTAAAACTTTTTTAATTATTGAACATGACATGGACTTTATTATGGGTCACTGCAACACAGTTATTGCTTTAACTCAAGGGCAGGTCGTATTTCAGGGAACACCTGAGCAAGCTCAATCCAACCAAGTTCTCCTTGACGCTTATCTGGGAGCAAAAGAAAATGACTGAAATTGCACTTGAAGCATGCAATATCATTGCGGGATATGTGCCTGACTTGCCAATTTTACGAGGTGTTTCTATAAAAGTTAAGAGAGGATCTCTCAATGTGGTAATAGGTCCAAATGGTGCAGGAAAATCGACTCTAATTAAAGCTATAGTCGGTTTGGTTCCTGTATCTGAAGGTAATGTCTTCCTTCGAGGCAAGGAAATAGACGGCATTAAGCCTCACTTGATCGCCAGATACGGGATATCTTACGTACCTCAGATTGATAACATCTTTAGAACACTCACTGTTCGACAAAATCTAGAACTTGCTCTGCGTGCTTCTGGTAAGAATGCCAATAAAAGATTGACTGAACTCTTGGAACAATTTCCAATCCTGTCTGACAAATTAAAAGAGAAAGCTGGAGCTTTGTCAGGAGGACAGCGCCAATTTTTGGCTGTAGCCATGGCTTTATCTACCTATCCAGATATCATTTTAATGGATGAGCCCTCAGCAGGTCTTGCGCCAAAAGCGGCTCAGGAAATTTTAGAGTTGCTCAGAGATCTAACTAATAGAGGGGTAAGCATACTTTTGATTGAGCAGAATGTTAACCAGGCGTTAAGGTTAGCGGATTACTGTTATATTCTTGCTGAGGGCCGTAATCAGGTGGATGGTAAGGCATCAGATCTTTTGAATGACTCCATAGTTGGGGAAATCTATTTGGGAGGTAAAAGATTGAGGGTAGGCGCATGATCCAGCATTTTCTTGATGGTATATTGGTTGGGTCCATTCTTTCACTTGGTGCTGCTGGATTAACTATGGTTATGCATATATTGAGGTTTGCGAATTTCAGTCATGCAGAGCTCCTTTCTATTGGGGCTTATGTTGCTTTAGTTTTTGACAAAATTTTTAAAGTGACCATGCCTTTAATGGCCAATGAAATTGGTTCACTTTCAATGACTTGGGCGCTTATATTATCGATAATCGTTTCTATGGTTTTTACAGGGGCCAGCGCGGTTGTATTTGATTGGTTAATTTTTCGAAGAATTAGAGCAAAAGGTGATGAGCTTTCGATGGTGTTCGCTTCTTTTGGACTGGCTCTAATCGTTAGAAACCTGATAGGACTTATTTTTGGTTTAAGCACCAAACTTTACAGTAAAGATATAGTTTTTGCCACTGTTTTGAGCCGTGATCCTCTACTAGTTGTGAAACTAGACCAGTTAGCGGCGTTCTTTATGACATTAGTTCTAATGGCTGTTATACACATTGTGTTGTCGCGAACTACGTTTGGCTATTCTCTTAGAGCTGTTGGTGAAAACCCGGAGTTGGCACAAGTGAATGGAATTAATTTAGAGAGAACTATAATTTCAGTGTGGATTATTGGAGGCAGTTTGGCTGCTGTGGCAGGCGTATTTTATGGTTTGACCAATCAAATTAATCCAATGATCGGTCGTGATCTAGTTTTGCCTGTGTTTGCAGCGACGATTGTAGGGGGAATTGGATCTGTATATGGTGCGCTACTTGGGGGAATTATTGTTGGTCTAGCATCTAACTTGGCTTTAAGCATTTTGCCGTCCGGCTATAGTCCATCGGTCCCCTTCATTATTATTCTTGCTGTTCTTTTAATTCGACCAAACGGCCTCTTTGGAGAGGCGAGGGCATGATTGGTATTTTCTCATATATTATCTTTTTCACAACCATAGCCTCAATATTGGCTATTGCAGTCCTAGGGCTTAATCTTCAGTGGGGTAATACTGGGCTGTTTAATGGCGGAGTAGTTGCTTTTTTTGGGGCTGGCGCATATGGGACACTTCTTTTAGGAGGAAAGCCGCAACCAGACCATATTGCTGGATTTGAATTATTTTACCCAATAGCGCTTCTTGGAGGTATGGCAGTTGCAGGAATTTTAGCTTGGTTGGTCGGAGTTTTGACGCTTAAAATGCGTCATGACTACCTTGCGATTTCAACTTTTGGTGTAGCTGTGGCATTTGAGAATCTAATGCGTAATGCCGAATGGTTGGGAGGAGGAGCCAAGGGTTTGCGGGGATTTGAACGGCCTTTTAGAGATTCTCTTGGGGATGGATTTCTTTATAATTTAATTTTTCTAGTTGTTGTTCTGTTGTGTCTTCTAGCAACCTATCGATTTTTGGAAACCCTCGTTTCTTCGCCATTTGGGAGACTTTTACGCGCTATACGAGAGGATGAAAATGCGGCGCGCTCATTGGGTAAAAGCCCTGCCAGAATTCGTTTGACTGCATTTGTTAGTGGTTCTGTCATTATGGGCTTAGCTGGGGGGCTTTATGGAACGTTTTATGCTTTTGTCAGCCCTCAGGATATTTTGCCCACATTGACTTTTCAAATTTGGGCTATGCTCATAGTTGGAGGCGCTGGTAACAATAAGGGAGCAGTTTTAGGAGCTTTTTTAATTTGGGCAGCTTGGACATTTAGTGGTTGGGCCCTTTCTCGTTTTGCCCCAGTTGAAGCCCAGTTATATGCAGGATCAATTCAGTATATTTTAATAGGTCTGGTAATTGTCACGATGTTGCTTTGGAGACCACAAGGGTTGCTGCCTGAGCGACTGGTTGTATCACAATCAGGTTTACGTTAAAGTCAATACTAATCTAATAAAAAGAAAGGAAAAAAAATGAAAAAGGAAAGTGGACTTTTTACTTTAAAGTTGGGAGCAGCGATTTGCCTGACCCTGTTTGCTGGCAATTCAATTTCTTATGCATGCACTACAAAGGTTGGTGCGGTACTCCCGACTTCTGTGGATTGGGGGCGCCCTATTGCAGAAACGGCACAATTTGTTGTGGAACAAGTCAACGAGTCTGGGGGGGTATCAGGTTGTAATGTTGAAATGATTTTACGTGATACTCAGGTCGATCCGAAGGTAGGCGTTGATGCAGCTAAGGCACTTGTAGATTTGGATGGGGTACAACTATTATTAGGTGCGGTGTCGTCAGGTGTTTCAATGCCAATCCTAACCTCGGTTTCGGTGCCTAGTAACGTAATGCAGATGTCGTGTTGTTCATCTTCTACCGCTTTTAGTAAGCTTGCTGAAGAAGGTAAGACTAAAGGGTTATGGTACCGTACATTTGCTACTACAGGGGTGCAGGCTGCAGTTGGGGCTAAAGTGGCAAAGGATCGAGGATTTAAGACAGTTGCGATTTTATATAAAAATGATGATTGGGGACAAGATTTAAACCGCTTAATTACTCGTGATTTTACCGCATTGGGTCTCAAGGTGACATCTGCAGTTGCAATTAATGATGGCCACCCTTCCTATAAGGCTGAGGTTGCTAATGCGCTTTCAGGTAACCCTGACGTTCTTTATTTGGGATTATATCCAAATGAGGGCACGGCTGCTGTGCGCGAATGGCTTTCTATCGGTGGTACGCAAAACATGATTATGGCTAATTCACTTAAGTCTGAGGATTTTCGTGAGAATGTTGGGTTGAAATATTTGGGTAATGCGTTTGGAACCGATACAGCTTCACCTCGCGTAGCAAGTGCTGACGCATTTGTTGAACTCTACAAGAGTCATTTTGGTAAAGAACCCAGTGGACCTGGTTTGGCAAATAGCTACGATGCTACTATGATAGCGCTTCTAGCCATGGAAGCAGCAGGTAAGGGTGCTACGGGTGATCAGATTGCGGCTCAGGTCAAACGTGTAACAGATGCAGGGGGTACCCCAATTACTGCTGATGCCGCCGGATTTAAAGCAGCACGTACCATTTTAGCTGGGGGTGGGAATGTGATGTATCAAGGAGCAACGGGCAACGTCCGTTTTGATAAAAATGGGGATGTCTCGGCCCCAGCAGTTGTATGGAAATTTACAGAGGGTGGAACAAAGGAGATTGAATACTTATCCTTAACTGAAGTAGACGAATTTATAGCATCCATGAATTAAATTACAAAGCCTGCAAACATTAGGTGCTTCTACCGTCTACCGTTATTAAAACTGAAAGAGGCCCCAAGTCATTCGTACTGGGGCCTTTCCTAGAATAAAATATGAATAGATTAATTCTTGAAAATCAAACGATTCGTCTCATATTTTGGTTAAGGAATTTGATTGCTAACTTGTTTCGCTTTGCATTCTCGCCCAAAAGCACTGAAGTATAATTTAAACTTTACCGTTTAAAAAGGTAAAAACCAGGTGAGGAATCTATAGAAGCCTCCTATGTGATTAACTAAAGTCAAACAAGGTGTTTTGAACTAAACTTACCAATTGTTGGATGCTATCAATAGGATAATTGTTGAGTAATCATCCATTTCAAACAGTGATGATCATTAAAATAGAAATATTGAAATGGTTGAAAATCGTCGATTTGCTTCTGCTGGCTAAATAAACTTTAAAAAAAATATAATTTTATATATTGTTTATGACAAGATTATTTCAAAGGAGATCAATTTTGTCAGAAGAAGTTTGGAGTGTGATAAAATATAAGCCTAAGGAAGGTTGTGAGGAAGAGTTTCTTGAAGCTCTTAAGCGACTTAAACAAATGATGAAAAATAATAAAAACTATGAGTATGTAAACGATTTCATAAAAATTGATAATACAGGAGAATATGTGCAAATTGCACGGATGCCCAGCATTGACGCATTAGTCGAAGGTCAGGTTGATGGTTTGGAATGGCTTGATAGTGTAGATCATTTGTTGGAGAGATATGAAAATGATAGTAGGACGAATGCGTTTTCTGGAATTAATATACCTATTGAAATAGATTGAACATTAAACAGAGTATTGGAATACAAAAATGGATAAAATAGCCGTAGTAACTGGTGCATCGCGAGGTTTTGGTCGTGGAATAGCATACATTCTTGCTACTGAAGCGAATTACAAAGTTTACGCTACTGCACGGAATTTGGGAGCCTTGGAAAAATTAAAAGAAGAGGTCAGTTCGAATGCAGGGGAAGGAGAGTTAATACCATATCATTTAGATCAAGAAGATGATGAGGCAGTAGTGGAATTTGTTAACAAAGTTACATCTTCAGAAAATAAGATAGATTTGCTTGTAAATAGCGCATATCAGGGTTTGATAGCAATGAGCCCACATTTTGGAAAACCTTTCTGGGAGAGACCAATTTCAGTGTTTGATGGCCACATGAATGTGGGCGTGCGGAGCTCCTATGTGATGAGTAAGTTGATGGCACCCGCTATGATCAAAGAAAAGAACGGCCTAATTATCCAAATCTCAAGTTATGGAGGATTTGTATATTTTTGTGATGTTGGTTATGGGGTTTCCCATGCGGCTATGGATCGGTTAAGTTTTGACATGGCAACTGAGCTAAGGGATTACAATGTTAAGGCTATCACATTACACCCTGGAGCTGGACAAACTGAAATCACGGCTTTTCCTAATGGAGAAAGTCCAAATTATGTTGGCCGGGCAGTCCTGGCATTGGGAGACCAAGCGGATGAAAAGTTTCTTACTAAAGCAAATGGGAAAACCCTATTTACTGCTGATTTATCAATAAAATTTGGTTTTAAAGAAGACGGCGATAGTAACGGATCTCTCAATGAAGCACGTCTTGAAGCCTCCAGGCCTTTCAAAGAAATGATGCTGAAAACACCTTCTCATTACGATATGGAAGCACCGCTCCCAAATTATACAGATACAAACAATGAAGGTTTTGCTGATCTTTTCCCGGGAGCAAAAAATAATAGAAATTAGCGGCTAATAGTGCAAAAAATGTAACTAAAAAAGATGTAATTTCTTATGAGTTCTGAAATTTTAGTTTGGTAAGTCAAGATTTTTTCTAATAATTCATGGAGTTGAAACTCCACATGGCATCTCTGCCTTTCAGACAGAAGCGTTTCACATCTTAATTTGTAATCAGTTCCAACTAAGCTAATTTTGATGGCCAGTTTTGGAGAAAACTAGGGAATAGTCCTGATTAAATGAGCAATTACGTGTTGTGTAAAAAGCAACTTGAAGGCATATGAAAAACCAATCACTAAGTAAATGGTCCTACACAATAAATATTCTCATATTTACCTTGAATGTGTCCAAGGCCCAAAATCTTTGCCAGCTTCCACAATTTCATACATCACGCAAGGTTTGTCGCCTACTACCCAGCCATCGTGACCAGGGGCAAAATAATAAGCATCACCTGGTCCAACTTCAATTTTTGAGCCATCATTATGTGTACAAGCCAGTCGCCCTGATATTACAACACCAACATGACCAGCCTGACAACTTTCTCCACCAACGGTCGGTTTGATGCATTCGGACCACATCCAACCAGGTTCAAGAACAAGCTTGGAAGCATTCACATTTCCAAGTTTAACAATTTCAACTTTTGCTTTGGGCGGGGTTTTAGTTTCATCAGCATCATTAAAATTTTTAGCATATAAATTTGCCATAGTGTGTCCCCTAGTAATTAAAATTAAGTTTACATGCGATTATTACATAATCTAATGCATGATTAAAAGGGAAATAGTAGATATAAAATTGTCTAAGTTATATTAATCTGTACTCGGAACTGAGAAGCAGGAAAAAAATTCTTAGTTAAGAATCAATTATTAAATGTGTGCAAAATAAGTAGGTATCGCAATTTGCAAACACCTTAAAGGTAGCCATTTATGCATCCATTTACTTTTGATCAAGAAAGAACTGGAATTCCACATTATTTTAGGCGATTAATTCTAATGTTTCCTTCAGTCCCTTCTTATTGTCTTCAGATTTGAATGGTTGAGATCCCAGAAACTTCTCAATTGTCATATTAAGAGTATTTATTGCTTGTTTCAATATGTCAGTAGCCTCTTCCTCTTTCCCTAATTTTTTTAGTGATGCTGCAGTGTAAAAAAGGCTATCTCTAGTATCAATTCTCAGTTTTTTATAACTGTTTATTGCCTCAGTATAATTTCCTAACCAGAAAAGGCAGGTACCTTGTACTTCAAACATTAAATCCGAGCAAAAAGGATCAATTCTCATTGCTTTTTTGATTTCTTCGAGACCATTTTCGGGTTCACCTAGGTAAACGAGTAGCAATGCATATCTAGCGATGTGAAATGTGTCACTGGGACAGATTTCAATTGCTTTTTGGTGATGAAAGATGGCCGTATCCATGTCTCCCTCAAAGAGGAGCTTGATAGCCCCCATTATTCTGTGTGCTTCAGGATCGTTTGAATCTAATTCCAAGGCTTTGTTCACTGATGATAAGGCTTCTTCCATCCAGTTTTCTTTCGTTTCCTCTGGAAACCACTCGGCGTTATTAGCTAAAGAACAACATTGCCACGCATGTGCCCGAGCGTATGTTGGATCAACTTCAATCGCTTTATTGAATAATTCCAGAGCTTTTTTATTGTTTTCTGCCGAGACCGAACTTTTTTTGTGATATTCTAGTCCTCGAAGAACTAAGTCATAAGCCTTCATATTTTCAGGTTTTGAGTTAGACAATTGTTTAATGTGATCTTTTTCAACATTCCCCACTATGGTTGTCACGATTGTTCCTACCAGTTCATCTTGAATATCAAAAATTTCATCAATTGTTGTATCAAAGTTGTTAGACCACAAGTTGGTGCTAGTTTCTGCCGCTACCAATGAAGCAGTGATCCGAATTTTAGGCCCTAACTTTCTTACTTTACCTTCTAGAATATACCTCACGCCTAGTTCATTCCCAATTTCCTTAGGGAGTTTATTTTTGTCCTTATAGGAGAAGCTTGCATTACTTGAAACAACAACCAATTTTTTGTATCTGGACAAAGCTGAAATAAGGTCTTCTGATAGACCTTCACAGAAATAATCCTGTTCTTCATCATTACTAAGGTTTTTAAATAGCATAACAGCTAATGAACCTGCTTCAGCCTTCTCGATTTTTATTGAAGGCTTCTCTTCAGAATGTTGAATGCTTCTAGTAGCTCCTTTGCATGGAACAATATGAAAAGCTTTGATGGGTCTTCCAATATTTTTTAACTCCAATTCACCAGCATCTTCATAGGAGACTCGTATTTTAGGGTTTATCATATCAAAAACATTTTGAGAGATGCATATACCATCAGGCA
>PACC02000061.1 GCA_002699695.2 Paracoccaceae bacterium
TAGAATTGTCAATCATCTGTATGGTTGTTGAACTAAGGAAAAGTCCTGTTATATCAGTTTTCTAGTTATTAGGTTCTTATATTATTAGTTTTAGGTTGGCATTAAACAAGAACAGTTTGATTCAATCCTTATAAGAAATAGCCATTTAAATTACCAAAATGTGTCACATTCAGCTTTATACAAGCTAGTAAGGATGGCATAAAAGTTCTTATTTTTTGGATTTTTTCAAAAAACCTTTTATATTTTGGTTAAATTTTGTTAAAGCAGAGAGTTAACTTTTAATGAGGTACCCATTAAGCATATGAGTAAGAATAACGGAGCAAAAAAGGAAACTAGTTCACCTAAAAAAAATGATCTTAAAACTGTTGAAAAAGACAAATCTAAATCGAGTGAAACTGTTTCTGCAGATAGTAAAACATCAAAATCTAAAACAATTAATAAATCGGCTTCTCAAACTTCTATTAGCCATTTTTCTAGCGTTTCCACTCCCGAATATCGAGAGGGATGGAATAGAATTTTTGGTGGAGGTAAAAATAAAGAAGAGTTAACTTCTGACAAAAGAGCTCGAGACCTTAATTCAAAAATACTATCTATTTCTGATGATTTGATAGATCTTCAAACTAGAAAGGCACTTTGTAAGCTGTTTAGGCAACATGCCTTAAGACAGGGAGTGGATTTTGCAAAAGCTGAGGATTTAATGTTAGGAATTTATTCCCTAGAATGTAAGATAAAAATAAATGGATAACTTAGAAAATCTTTTGTAATTAAAGATTTTGATTAACCTTTAAAGCAATTTGATTATGGAACCGTCTCTAAGCATGGGCAGTTCAACTGAAAAGCTGGTATTCTGAGAGGAGCAAGTTTAAAGAAATCAATTAATCGGTAGGTTTTTTCAAGGTGATGACACTAGAATGAACTGGTACATTATTTGCTTCATGAAGATATTAATTAATCTATGAAGAGCTGTTTTATGTTGAATACAAGTTCTACCCAGGCTGCTTCAGAGTATGTGGGGAAAGCCTGTACTTTTAAGTCTGACATTCAAGAGCTTTGGGATCAGAGATCAACTCAAATTAGATATGCACCTCTTCTTTTTTTAGAGTGGGAAAATCTTCGTCAAAAAGAATTGAATTCAATTATCATAGATTTGGGAAAGCCATGTAAAAATGACAATTGATGATACTCTAAAGCAAGGTGTAGAGGCATATAAAGCTGGAAAAATCCAAATGGCTCAGCAACTCTATGCCGCTGCCTTAAAAATCCAACCCAAACACCCTGATGCCAATCATAACATGGGGGTGTTGGCTATTGAGATTGGTAAAGTGAAGGAGTCCTTACCTTTTTTTAAAACAGCTTTGGAAGCTAATGCCACTATAGCTCAATTCTGGCTCAGTTATATGGATGTTTTGATAAGGTTAAATAGGAAAAAGGAAGCTAAAGATGTATTGGATCAGGCCAGGAATAAAGGGATTGAAGGCGAAGATTTTAGGTGTTTAGAGCATAGGTTTGAAGGAAAGCAAAAAGATATTTTTCGAACTTCTAGTCAAGAAATTCCCCTTAATGAAAGTCAATCTCTTATTAATCTCTATCACCAGGGTCAGTTTCAAGAAGTATTAAAGAAAGCAAATCAGTTGCAATTCGTATTCCCCAATTCTTCTATTCTGTATAATATCATTGGCGCCGTTTGCAGAAATTTGGAGCAACTTCCTCAATCGATTAATAGCTTCAAAAAGGCCATCATGATCAATCCTGATTTTGATGATGCACATAATAATATGGGTCTTGTTCTGAAAGAGAGTGGTGATTACAAAAAATCTATAGAAAGCTTCCAAAAGGCTATCAAGATTAATCCGGTTTATGCTGAGGCGTATAATAACATGGGTGTCGCCTTGAAGAGTATAGGAAAGCTAGAAGAAGCTATAAAAAGTTTCGAACAAGCTATTAAAATTAAGCCTGACTATTTAACGGCATACAACAATATGGGTCTAGCTCTGCACGAGAGTGGTGATTGCAAGAAATCCATAGAAAGCTACCAAAAGGCTATCAAGGTTAATCCTTTTTATGCTGAGGCGTATAATAGCATGGGTCTAGCTCTAAAGGATATAGGGAAGTTAGAAGAAGCTATAGAAAGTTTTCAAAGCGCTGTAAAAATAAGACTTCATTATGCTGATGCCTATAATAACATGGGGAATGTTCTTAAAGATATAGGGAAGTTAGAAGAATCTATAAAAGCATACAAAAACACTACTCGAATTGATCCTAACTACACTGAAGCCTACAATAATATGGGGGTCGCTTTAAAGGCAAGGGGTGATTTAAAAGGGGCCATAGAGAGTTATGAGACAGCTTTACGTATTGATCCTGATTATACAGAAGTTCATCGTAATTTAAGCACAATCAAGAGGTATCATGAACGAGATCAACAGTTTCATAAAATGCGGACTATGATTGCGGAGCAAAATATCAATGATCATCAACGTTGTAACCTGTTCTTTGGTTTAGGGAAGGCCTGTGAAGATTTGGGTGACTATGCTAATTCGTTTTTTTATCTCAAACAAGGAAATACTCTTCGCAAAAAATTGCTTGGCTACAAGATTGATAAAGATATTAGATTATTTGATGATTTAAAAAAAGCCTATGCTTCTCTCAAAGAAAATAACCTGCAGCGGATTAAAGCTTCAAAGCTGAAACCTATTTTCATTCTCGGCGTGCCTAGATCTGGAACCACTCTGGTGGAGCAAGTTGTTTCATCGCATTCCAAAGTGACGGGAGCTGGTGAGTTAAGTTATATAGGTTTTTTTGGAGGTTCTATTGCAATGGGCGCGTCGAAAGCTTCCATCAAAGTACTTGCAAACTTTAGAAATAAGTATCTTTTGGAACTGAAAAAGAGATCTGAAGGGCAATTTTTTATAACGGATAAATTACCTCAGAATTTTATGTATGTTGGATTAATCTATTCGACTTTCCCAGATGCCAAGATTATTCACGTTAAGAGAGATCCGTCTGCAACCTGTTGGTCCAATTATAAGCAGTATTTTCCGGTTAATGGTAGTGGTTATTGCTATGATTTGAAAGATCTTGTTACTTATTACGGACTTTATCAGGATTTGATGGAATTTTGGCAAGAAGAATGTGGGGATAGAATCTATAACCTTGATTACGACAAATTGACACTTAATCAAGAAGAAGAAACCAAAAAACTTATAGAGTATCTTGATCTTGCCTGGGAAGAAGCTTGCCTATCACCTCAAGATAATAAGAGAAGTGTAAATACAGCATCCAACTTACAAATTAGGAAAAAAGTTTATCAAGGGAGTTCGCAGCAATGGCGCAAATATGAATCATTTCTCATGGGCGCTTTTGATGACTTAAAAAATATTTAAGAATTTAATTTCCAAGCATATAAGGAAAAATTGAAGTAACATTGTAGCCAAGTGAGGGTGTCAACCTATTATGATATCTTTTGTGCATGCTAACAAATGAACTAATGTCATTAGGCCACAATAATTCCTCAAATTTCATTTTTTTTCTTATATTAGTCACAGTTATCGGTGTGCCTCTATTGGTATCCTTTAATTAATTATGTTTTTTCCGTTTAAGAAAAGAACTGACTAGTGACAAAGCGATAAAAAATAATGAAGCTGCACAAACTATAGAAGGTCCTGTTGGTGTGTCAAAAATATAAGCTGCATTAATGCCAAATAAGGCAGAAGATGCTCCTATTAAAGCCGCAAAAAATCCCATAGCCTCTGGTGTTGTCGCGATAGAACGCGCTGAGGCAGCTGGTATTATTAACAACGCTATTATAAGTAATACCCCGACAACTTTGATGCCAACTGCCACCACTATAGCCAAGGCAATTGTTATGATAAAGTTCTCTCTTTTTGGATTAAAGCCATTTGCAGAGGCTAAATCTTCATTCAAAGTTACCAATAAAAGTGGAGACCAGCGCCATATTATGAGTGACAGAATTGTCCCAACTCCGATCCAAATCAATAAGAGGTCCATATGAGATACAGCTAGTATGTCTCCAATTAAATAAGCCATTAAATCAATCCTTACACCTGAAAGGAAGGAAACTAAAACAAGTCCTGCAGCAATTGAGGTGTGCCCTGCCACTCCGAGGAGAGTATCAAGGAAAAGTGAGCGGCCAGCCATTAGAGTTACTGATATAGACATTAGAAGAGATACTAAAACTGCCCCTGCAAGAACAGAGAATTCAAAAGTTAATGATAGAGCAACGCCAAGCAAAGCGGAATGGGCAGTCGCCTCACCAAAATAGGCCATACGGCGCCATACGATGAAACAACCGAGAGGCGCGGCTGCAAGTGAAACACCAATTCCAGCAAGAGTTGCTCGGGTCATGAAGTCATCAAGCATTATTTATTCTCTTTCATTATCTGTGTGATGATTGTGATCATGATGATGTCTATATAAGGCAAAAGTACCATCAACCTCTGATCCAAATAGTGCTTGATATTCAGGCGATGAGGCTACAGAATTTGGAGCTCCCTCGCAGCAAATATGACCATTAAGGCAAATCACCCTATCGGAGGCACCCATTACTACGTGCAAATCGTGGCTGATCATGAGTATTGCGCAATTTGTATTTTTACGAATGCCATCGACCATACGATAAAAAGTAGCAACTCCAGGTTGGTCTAATCCCCGGGTTGCTTCATCTAACAACAATACATCAGGTTGAGCGATTAAAGCACGAGCCAGCAATACCCGCTGTAGTTCACCACCTGATAGATTGTTCATTTGGAAAGTTAAGAGATCTTCCGTTCCTACTAGGTTCATCGCGTTTGCTAAAGTTTTCACATTTGTTTTTTGAGCAACCTTCAAAAATCTCTCCACGGTGATGGGTAAAGTTTTATCAATTATTAACTGCTGTGGGACATAGCCAATTTTTAGGTTGGGTCTTATTTTAAGAGTACCAGTATTTATCGGGGCTGTTCCAATAATGGCTTTGAAGAGCGTAGTTTTCCCCGAACCATTAGGGCCTACTATTGTAACTATTTCCCCATCAGCCAATGAAAGATTTATGTTCTGTAAGATTAGTTTTGATCCGTATTGTACACTCAGGTCAGTAATCTCAATAAGCTTCATGTCGCTTCTACTGTGACACAAGATGTACAAAGCCCTATAAACTCTATAACTGCTTCTTCGACCTTGAAATCGAAAGAGGTTGCTTTTTTCAAATCGATGCCACTGTCTTTTTCGTCAATTTCTGCAACTTTATCGCATTTTCGACAAATCATGAATGTTGGTGAGTGAGTACTTCCTGGATGAGAACATGCCACGAATGCATTTAACCTTTTGATCTTGTGTGCAAAGCCTTGCTCGATAAGAAAATCAAGAACGCGATAGGCTATTGGAGGCGTTGAAGCAAAACCCGAATCACGAAGCATATCTAGAATTTGGTAGGCTCCAAGAGGCTGGTGATCTCTTAACAAAAATTCAAAAACCTTACTTCTTAAGGGGGTTAATTTTAAATTTTTTTGAACACAATGCTTTTGGAAGGCCTTCATGGAATCATTAAAACAAGCATTATGATTATGTTTTTTGAATATTTTAGAGGCATATTTCTGTGGTGGTTCTTTTTTCATAAAGATTATATTTGCCTCTTGACCAAAACATTTTTCTTGCTAGATGTATGTTATATTATAACAAGGAGATATAAATGTCTAATAAAGTTTTTTCGATGACTTCTGCGTTAGTCTTAAGTGGTGGTATAGCAGTGGCTGATGTCCCAAAAGTTGCCGTAGATATTGCCCCAGTCCATTCATTAGTTTCAAAAGTTATGAATGGATTAGGGAGCCCGACCCTAATTATACCAGCAGAGGCTTCACCCCATGAGTATCAACTAAGGCCCTCTGAAGCAAAAGCTCTTCAAGAAGCAAAGCTAGTATTCTGGATTGGTGAAGATTTGACTCCTTGGTTGGAGAAAGGACTATCCACCCTAGCCAAAGGAGCATCTGTTACAACTCTTTTAGAAGTTGACGGGATTGAATTACTTGACTTCAGAGAAGGGGCGCTTTTTGAAGAACACGATCATGACGATCATGATGACCATGATAAGAAGAAGAAAAATGATCACGACGATCACGATCATGATGACCATGATAAGAAGAAGAA
>PACC02000018.1 GCA_002699695.2 Paracoccaceae bacterium
AAATGCGATTGCCCGAGGACCCTACATTGTTAGTGATAACCCCTTATATCTCAGATCTGGTGAAGAGGTTTCATTTGATTGGCGTGCAGTTGGAGGTGGGGATGCCTATGATGTCTATGGATATTTAGTTAATTCTGATACAAACGAATTCATTACTATCTTAAATCAAACAGGTGGTGATAATGGTGGAGGAATTTCTTATCCTAACCCAACAAATTGGGCTAACTCTAAAACTGATATAACCAAATCTGGAAATTATAAATTTGTTTTTCTAGCAGGAACATACGATGAAACTGGTGGAGGATTAATGGGTGCAAACCTATATGTCGATAATATAGCGATAACCCCCGGACCTTCTCTTTCCATAAATAATGATGTGCTAACAAAAATAGCAAATAAGATTACCCTCAAAGATGTCAACATGGACCTGACAGATCAGGATTTAAATCCTCGGATCGAGGCAGCCATTGCTCCAATCGGAGCATCAGTTACTACCAAAGCAGTTGGGGATAGCCGAACAACTTCCTTAAGCTCTTCAGCTGGGGGCTTAAGTGGAACTCATACAATATCTGTTGCAGGGATTTATGATACTGTAGGAGAAAGCATTGATACAAGAACTGTCACCATAGCAGCCAATGCCTCTGCTAAACTGATTAGCGAACAACTTAACGCTCAGATTGCGCATACAAATGTAGGTTTTACAGCAAAGACCGGTCTTGTGATATCTGCAGCAGATGGAGATGACACTGTGTTGTTCAAACTCTCAAATAACAATGGGGGCACTGCAAACATCTCTGCAAATATAACCGCAAGTAACCTCAATAATTTAAAAACGCAAATTAATAATGCCACTGGAACAACGGGAGTTGTGGCTGCAAACGGCGTCGTGGCTACAAATGACGCTGGTGATGCTTTGTGGACTTTGGGCGATGAAAGCCTGTTATTAACGCACAGTTCTGGTGAAGACATAGCCATCGCTGAACTTGCTGGTATAGGATTAAATATTCAACCTGCAAATTATTCTGCTACAACATACGAGGATGATACGACACCTGTTACATTACAGGCGGCCCGCAAATTAATTGTTGATCCCATAACTAGTGATCAAAGAGTTAAAATTACTACTGCTGCAAATTCTATTCAAGCTACCTACAGAATAACTGGAACAAATCTTTCGGGAGGAGCCCAAACCCAAGATGTTACAGTCGCTCATAATACCACAGGACATACTAGCGGTAGTTTTGCAACTGTAACGCAGGTCCAATTAATGAATGGCACCTCTGGAAGTACAACAGTAGGAATAGGTTCTGACGATGATGCAATAGCTAGTTCCTCCCCTGTTAATCAATCTAATCTAGCAGTTAGCGGTGCGCTAGCTTCAGGGGGAACCGCATATTTAGAACAAGGAGAAATTGTTCAAATTCAAACAGGATCCGGAACAGATGCCCAAAATCTTACCATTTCGGGAAAAAACTCTCAAGGTAATGCTGACAGTGAAACAATTACGACCAACCCTGGTAATTGGATTTATACTAGCAAAAAATTCACTATAGTTGACCAAATAAGGGTAAATGCTGATATCGATGGATATATCAAAGCAGGAACTTCATCTGATGTTAATGGTATTGCTAGGAACCAACAACTTACAAGTAGCAATAGCTATCCTTTCAATTTAAATCTTAATGGCGATCTAGTTAGTTCAGGAGAGGCTGATCTAAGAGGTGATGGTGAGGTGGTTACCCTTGCAACGCCAGCTGATGGAGTCGTAGGGGCTTATACCATAACTGGAACAGATACCGATGGTAATGTACATACTGAAAACTTAACTGGAACCATCGGGGGTACAGTTTCAACTACTCAAGAATTTGCTACTGTAACCAATGTTTCAGTTAATAGCTTAAGTCCAGGAAATATCAAAATAGGAACTGATCGAGATGATGATGGTATCTCTACAAATTCGGCCTATACCGGAAATGGAACTGCGACAATAAATGGGTCCTATCGGTCAGGAGGGCAAGCTGTATTAAATACCTCTGATTATGACCTTGCCGTTGTTGGAACGGATCGGGAAGGTAACGCAATTTCAGAAACAATAAATGTGTCTAATAGTGCGGATGCCGAGAGCTCTAATTATTATGGAACAATCACATCTATAGCAGTCTCTGGAAGCGGCACTAATACAGGTCGGGTCCGCGTATATTCAAAAACTGCCGGTGATGATATTGCTAGTAGTCAAATACCGAACTCTGGGGGAAATCTGACTTTGACAGGAACCAGCTATCAAAATGACTCTGGCGTTGTAGTTGGGGCTCTACAAGCCACCTCTAATCAACGCTTCGCTATTACATCTAATAGCAACTATTATTCCTTACAAAGTACTAGTGACGAGTTAGACCCCATTGTATATACCACCCCAGTTCCGAGAGATACTTCGCCAGGTTTAAAAGTTAGTACGAACAGCAACCATGAAGTCTTTTCAACAGGGGAACTATTTTTGAACTCAAACAAAGCTTTTACAGTAACCCAACAGGATGCCTCCGAAGAATTGATGAAAATAACTATAACAACTGATAGTAGTACCCCCTCCAGGAATTTCACAATTTCAGGAACAGATCAATTTGGAACAGCTGTTTCGGAAACCATTACGAGTACAACTAATGATACCGTAACGGGAGATACTCCCTTTGCAGTTGTAACTGGAGTTACGGTCAATGCAGACACGGTTGGAGTCGTTCAAGTTGGAACATCTTTAGACCCTGACCTTATATCTCAATCCCAAAGAAGTAGTGCTACAGGCAGCCTTGCTATTAATGGAGCTAGAACGAATGCAGGCACTGCTGGAGTTATCACTTTTTCCATGGCCAATTCTTTTACGGATGATCAAACGGCTAGTTTTACACTAGAAGGAAGCACCTTAACCTACACAGCAGATGGCTCTGAAACAGCAGCCGATGCTCGTAATAGGCTTCTAACTAATCCTGGAGCAAATGAATTCCAAGGTTCGGACAGCGAGGCAATCACTATCAGCTCAGCTGGGGTCTTACAGGTAACAGACAAAAATGGTGTTAATTTATTCACTATCCAAAGCGACGGATCAGCAGCAGGATTAAGACTAACAGAAAGTAATCCCGATGGTCATTTTTCAATAACGAAGACATCAGGAAATGTTCCTCCAAATGAGCTAACTACTGTGACAAGCTCAACTGCAAGAAGGGCTACAATAATTGACGATGGATCAACATTCTTTTCAAATGAAAAGAATAAAAGTGAAGTACTTCTCCCCAACTTCAGTTTAAGACACGAATTTGCAGATCAGGAATTCATCATAAGGTATGCCCATGCCATGACAGATGTAAAAGGTGCCATATCAACAATTGATACTACACTATTCCTGGAAACAGATACTGATGAAATAGGCAATGATCTGTCAATTGATCAGGGGAAATATAGTTATACCAGAGAACAATTCCTGGAAATGGGGTTAACGACTGCAGATCGATTAAAAAATCTCACAAGCAAAACACTTTTAATAAAAAATATATATTCCCAAAGAGCCAACCTTAATATGTTGATGAGTGGACAAATGTACGGATTTGCCCTCATGAATTTTAAAGGCCATTTTGACCTCAAAAAATAGTAGTCCAAAAAATCTAGCGATATTTTAGAAAAAAGTTTAAATTTTTTCAGTGAATCTCTAACTAGATTTTGGCCAAGTGTCAGAAAGCTTATAGCCTGTTTGAAAAGGATCTCCTTTATCTCTCAAATATGTATGGTGACCCGTCACCCAAGCGCTGCCACCTATTATAGGGACAATCCCACTAATATCTCCAACTTTAACCACATTTTTTATCCTGCATTCAAATTCAGTATCAAGAATTGATTTTCCAACGAATATATCAGACTTACTTAATTCTCCTCTTTCACTTAGAAGAGCCATTCTAGCAGAGCATCCGGTACCGCAAGGGGAACGATCAAGTTTTCCAGGTTCTATTGCAACTGCATTTTTCCCAATTACTCTTCCCTCAGAATCTCTTAAAATAGGTAGTGTAAATTGACAAAATGATATGTGATTCCAACCAGGCATGGCGGGATGATTAAAACCTATTTGTTCATTGGCTGAAGCAGTAATTTTCTTCCCGATCCTGACCAGATCTTCTGCTTCATCTGGATTTATAGACAAATCTAAGTCATGTGCCTCTACTAAAACAAAACTGTCTCCCCCAAAAGCAACGCTAACCTTGATGATGCCAATATCAGAAATTTCTAATAAGCTGTCCCTGCGGTAAACAAAACTAGGCATGTTTTCCACTTCAACTTTACATACTTTTCCTTCTTTATTGAAGGCTCTGGCCTTTATTAATCCTCCCGGAGCTTCTAACACAATATCTTGGAATGGCTCCCTCATTGGGATCATACCAGTCTCCAATATAACTGTTGCGACACAAATAGCATTTGATCCTGACATCGGAGGATTATATTGTGGCTCCATGATAATCCAACCAAAGTCTGCCTTTTTATTTTTAGGAGGTAGGAGTAAATTAAAGTGTTTATTTAGACTTCCTCTGGGTTCACATAGAAGAAAACTTCTAAGCTCATTATCCTTTTCTAAAAACCGTGATTGTTCCCAAATTGTTTTGCCAGCAGGGGTTGGAACACCTGATAGTATAATCTCTCCCACCTCTCCAGCAGCATGACAACCAATGGTATTTATGAATAGATCACTTCGCATATACTAAAATTTTCCTAAATGAACTAATCAATAAAAAGATACTTCCGAAATATAAAGATCAGCACTAAAATCCCTACCAAAAGCGACTAATCCAATACTTTTAATCGTCTCTGGTCTTATCTTTCTGGACAGAAAACTACTTGATCTTTGAAAATCATCTATAGGTATCTTAATTTTTTTCCAACTATTCCTAGCCGAAAATTCTGCCTTATAGTATTGCCATGGAAGGACAGTACCACTCGTTCTTATAAAAATATGGTAGATCTGGTTGTTTCCCTTAGCTGTTAATTTAATACCTGCTATATCCTTATCGACACCTGAGATCCTTTTTCTAATTTGAATAAACCCACCATTATTTTTGGTGGTTACATTACCTGTTAGCCTTGCATACTGCCCCTGACTACCTTTTTTAAAGGCAACAGCACCCTCGGATTGCCCCCCCATCACTGTATCAGCGAAATAAATCCACCGTTTTTCTGGGCTATTTCTAAATGTGTCTTTTAACATTTGATCACTTAAACCTGCATTATAAAAAGAAATAAACAAGACAAAACACGTAAACATATATCTTAAAAGAATCATCAAAAAAAAATAGTCCGAATAAAGAAGCTTGTGAACAAGAAATTAACAAATGATTTTCTTTTGATTCATTAAAACTTGGATTCAAATTGTCGTTAAAAGTATTGGCGAGTAATTATCTAAATAAACGGTTTCAATGCTTGATAATGGTGAAAATATCAACCCTGATTTAGAAGCGTATGCTTCCAACTATGTTACTGAAACATTTCAGGCTAAAGTAGTACATAATCATCATGATAATGAACTACGCCATAGCAATCTAGTATACGACTATAACAATAAGTTGGATTATATCAAAAAACAATTGATCTATTTTAACTTATCAAAAAATAAAGCAGATTTAGAGAAATTGGTTAATTATTTCAAGCATAGACTAAAACAAAAGCCCTTTGATCTTGATCTAACAAAGAGTCTGGGAACCTGTTTGGAAAAATTGGGTCAAGTAAATCGAGTAAAAAGGCTCTACTCCCGCTTCATTAAACAAAAACAGCCCGCTGATATAATTGCTTTTCGGTTAGCTAATATTTTTTTTGGAGAGGGTTCATACAAAAAAGCCCTAACTTATTACAGGCAAGCCTTAAGTAAAAGTACTCAATTAAATAATGCAACCATATACATAAAACTAGCCTATTGTTGCCAGAATACAAAAGAATTTCAACTTGGTTCTGAATTTGCAGGCTTAGCGCTTAAAGAAAGTACATCGCATTCAACTCCAGAAATTCTGCTTTTATTTGGGAATCTCTTTTTAGGATCAAAACAATATGAAAAAGCAATTGAATTCTATCAACAGGGTTTGGAAAGTCTAAACAAATATTCCACCCAAATCAAAAATTTAGTACACTCCTCAACCTCTCAAAATGAAATCTCACTAGCTACTTTCGATAAAGCAGTGAAGCTTACATTTCCAAAAATACTTGAACCCAAAATGTTGAGTAATCTCGGGGAGGCCTTCAATAAACTAGGAAAGTATAGTTCAGCGCAGGCGGTTCTAGAAAAGGCTATTTCTTTAGCTCATCTTCCTAATACTTATAACAATTTAGCATTAACAGCTAAGGCCTTAGGAAATTTAGACGGAGCATTAATTCATCTATCTAAAGCTAGGCAAATACTTCCTAATTCAGTATTAATTAATCAGAATTTAGCTGAAACTCATTTAGCAATGGGTCATGATTCTAAAGCTATAGAATACTTTAATAAAGCGCTAGTTTTGGATCATAAAAATCAATCAGTAAAGTTCAAGTTATATGCATTATTGGGGAAAAAAATGGACTCTGCGCCGGAAAGGTACGTGTCAGATTTATTTGATAAATATTCAGAAACATATGATCGCCATCTGCTATCATCCTTAAATTATGAAGTACCCAAAGAAATATCAGAGTACATTAATCTGAGATATGGAACGACCCGCAAGCTTGGGACAGTTTTGGACCTGGGGTGTGGAACTGGTTTATGTGGTCTTGGACTCATAGACCGATGCACGGAACTCATTGGGATTGACCTGTCAAAGCAAATGCTCATTAAAGCAAAAGAGAAAAATATATATACACATTTAAAAAATGTAGAGCTAACAAAATATCTAAAGAATTCGAAATCAAAGTTTGATGTAATGATTGCTGCAGACGTATTAATTTATCTGGGAAAACTTGACAAACTATTTCGATATAGTAGACGAGCAATTAGAGACGGTGGACGTTTCATTTTCACCGTTGAAGTTACTAATACTAACCGCTTTCAGGTCAATAAAACTGGACGTTTTTCCCACAGCAGAAAATATATAGAAGAGTTAGCTGAAAAAGAGCTCTGGTATATAGAATTTGAAAAACAAATTAATATCAGAAAAGAAAATTCCTCGCAAGTGAGGGGTTTATTATTCTCACTTTTAAAAAAGTAATTTAAATTCTTTTCTATCTTCCGCCTCAGGCTTTTTGCACCATCTTCTTGGCAATCAATGAGAAAAATCCATCCTCATTCAGTTTAAATTTCTTACCACTGCTTTTCTTTGATTCACACCATCTTGATTTTGGGATTAAAGTGGGAAGAGATACGTTCCTACTTTGAAAAAAACGTCTGTAGTCTCTATCATCTTTATTAAACTCTTCAGCAAAAAACTTAATCATATCAAAGACTCCTAAACTTCATTAATGTCAACAACCTGACAGAAGCAAAAAAGATGCCAACTGAAAAAGACATTCAATATAATCAATTGATCAATATCGAAATTGTTTTAAGAAAAGATTGGCCAACTGATCTTCTCCCGTTTTTATCGGGTAAAGTCATCTTTAGCGTTTCAACTAAAATTTCCTTAACATCTATGTGAACAAGGTCACTGTTAGAAAGTTTGTTAGATGCGTCTGGATAGAGAACCTCGGGCACCAACAGTTGTTACCAGAACCCAATGAAGACTTTAAAATATCTAAGCGTTAATTAACTCTTAGAGACAAGGAAATGACCTGAAGCTTTTGCAAAGGGTTTACTAGGATCAGTTTGCCAACTTCTAACTGAAACTGATGCGTAGCGACGTCCTATTCTGTCGACGGAAGCTCGGGCGAAAGACTCTAAAGGAAGACCTGAATGTAAATAATCAATGGTAATATCTATAGTTTTAGGCAGTTCTATCACAATACTTTCGTCCATTTTCAGATCTATTTCAGCTTCATCAAATAATTCCCGCCCTTCAGTTTCCAAAAAAGAAGTCCAAGAAAGTTGGATGATAGCCGTAATTTCCAAGAATGACCCTATTACACCACCGTGAAGGGCAGGAATCGCAGGATTCCCAACGAATTCTTTATTGAAAGGAAGGTGTGCTGTGAGCTCATTTCCAAGATAGTCAACCTGGATGCCAAGAGTCTGGCAAAAAGGTATTCCTTTTACTAGTGAGTTAAGTATCTTTTTTCTTAATGAATCTAGGTTATCTACTTTTTTGATCTTTTTCATTCAAGTCTTTTCAATTTAAAATGGACTGGTAAAAGCACCAGTAGCAGTTGCTACGGGAGTTTCCTTAGTACCATCCTGTGCAGTTGCACGCACAAAAACAACACTAGTTGTGACTCGATAACACTTTGCCTCAGCCCTTATTAGACGTCGCGGTTCAGCTGGCCTCATGTAATCAATTCTTAAATCAATCGTAGCAGTAGGGAATTTTGGATCACCCGCAGTCATCACCGCAGCACCACAACAACTGTCTAATAGCGTTGTAACTACACCGCCATGAATTACTCCACTTTTTGGATCCCCTATAAGTTTCTTTTGATAAGGCATAGTCATTATAGCTTCGCCATGACCTAATCTATCAAGAGTTAATCCCAGAAATTTTGCAAAAGGTAAATTCATGAAAAATTTCTTCACAGCATCTGGTGCCAAGGGAATGTTTTCGTTCATTGATTAGGATCTCTTACTATTCATGTCCAAGAAAAATTTTTCAAACACACAATTTTGAATAAATGTTAGTATAACAATAGATAGAAACATATGCTATCAATCAACACAAAAAAATCTCAAGGGGTTTTTAATGGCTAGAGTTAAGATTTCTGATAGCTGGTTCAAACATCTCGCATCTGAATTTAATTCAGATTACATGAAAGATCTTAGCAAGTTCCTTCGAATAGAAAAAAGTAAAAATAAAATAATCTACCCAAAAGGTAGTAGAATTTTTCATGCCTTTAATTTGACCCCGTTTGAAAGGGTTAAAGTCGTAATTCTTGGTCAGGATCCTTACCATGGACCTTCGCAGGCAAATGGTCTCAGTTTTTCGGTAAATGCTAACATCCCAAAGCCACCCTCTTTAAGAAATATTTTCAAAGAATTGAATCAGGACTTGCACATAAAACCTAAAAGTTCTGGATGTTTAGATCATTGGTCTGAGCAAGGTGTCTTGCTCTTAAACACATGCCTGACCGTGGAACAAGGGAAACCAGCTTCTCATAGAAACAAAGGATGGGAAAAATTTACTACAGCAGTACTAGAAATTCTCAACACGAAGAAAAAGAATATAGTTTACATACTATGGGGAAAGGATGCACAAGATAAAGTCAAATTTGTAAATAGAGATCAGAATCTTATCATCGTTAGCGCTCATCCTTCACCTTTGTCATCACACAAAGGTTTTTTTGGCTCCAAACCTTTTTCTCGAACCAACTTTTACCTTAAAAAAACAGGCCAAAAAGTGATTAACTGGTGATTTTATTCCTATTGACCAAATTACTTTTATGCCTAAATTGATTATACAAGATATTGTAACACAGCATTTCTATACTATGGAGCATTTGGATGAGTGATATAAATGTTCAGAAAGATTATGATGCTCTGATTATAGGTTCGGGGGTAATAGGTTCAGCCATTGGTTTTGAACTCGCCAAAAAAGGTTGGAAAACCCTTAATATCGATCGAAACCCAACCTCCGGCTATGGTTCCACCGCTGCTTCATGTGCTATCATTAGAGTCCACTATTCTACATTTGATGGTTGTGCCTTAGCATATGAAGGATACCATTATTGGAAAAAATGGAAAGATTACCTTGAATTTACCGATGAAAAAGGTCTAGCAAAATTCATCGAATGCGGCTGTATGATATACCAAACAAAGGCAAATCAATATCTTGAAAAAGTAATTAGCAGGGCCGAAGAATTAGATATCCCTTTCGAGTACTGGGATCCAGAACTTATAAAATCAAAATTACCAATTGTAGATACTAGAAAATATGGACCAGTGAAACTAATAAAAGACAAAGATTTTGGTTCACATAATGATGAAAATCTCAGGGGAGCTATTTTCTTTCCAACTGCAGGATATATAAATGATCCTCAACTCTCTGCACACAACTTACAAAGGGCCGCAGAACAAAAAGGTGGTACGTTTTTATTCAACCGCTCTGTGACTGGTATTTTAAAAAAAGAAGGGCGGACTGCCGGAGTGCACCTATCAGATGGAACAGAAATAAAGTCACCCGTCGTAATTAATGTAGCAGGACCTCATTCCATGAAAGTCAACCGGATGGCAGGGGTAGAAAATAGTATGAATATCAAGACTAAAGCTCTTAAAGTAGAAGTTTCCCATGTCCCCCCCCCCGAAGGATTTGATTATGAAAAAAGTGCATTTGTAGTCTCAGATAGTGATATTGGATGCTACAGCAGACCAGAAACAGGCAATCATATTCTCATTGGAAGCGAGGATCCTGAATGTGATAAAAGGATATTTGTAGATCCTGATAATTGGGATGACAATTTTACTGATCAATGGAATGCACAGTTATATAGGCAAGCTCAGAGGTATCCGGATTTACCGTTATCATCAAATATTAAGGGTGTCGTTTCATTATATGATGTCTCTGATGATTGGATACCAATTTATGATAAATCTGATTTGCCGGGTTTTTATATGGCTATCGGCTCTAGCGGAAATCAGTATAAAAATGCCCCAATCGCCGGAGTGATGATGGCTGATCTCATAGAAAAATGTGAAGGAGGTCATAATCATGATCATGACCCTCTGAAACTTCATTTAAAATATATTGATAGAGAAATTGATATAGGATTCTATTCAAGAAATAGAAAAATTAACGCTGAAAGCAGTATGTCAGTTTTGGGTTAATTAAATATACTCAAACTATTATTTTTTATGAGTCCGAGTGAACATAATTTTCACTCAAGCTTTGCAGAACAGGGCATTTATGTTGATCAAATTTTACCAAGATCTCAATTTTTGAACCAACTTTAATTTACTCTCTGGTCGCTTCTAGGCTTACGGCCAATCAATTGCGAAATTATGTCAATGTGAGCACCTAAATACCCACGCTCTTCAATATAAATATAGCCTTTCAACTTCTTATGCAATTTTGGTAGTGCATGAAATGGAACTGAAGATGCGTAATGATGTTCTGCATGATAATTCATATTCCAACAAAGAAATCTCATAGGATATGAGACTAAGCTACTCCTAGTATTTTCTTTTAAATCATCAATATTAGGACGCCCAACATGTTCTGTTAGACGAATAGCTCTCATCACAGGTTCTCCCATAAATAATGGTATTATCCAAAACCATAATGGTGCCCAGAAGTTTGTTAGCGTGCATGTAATAAAGATGAGTAGGTACAGTGATACCATTATACGGGCTTCTCTAAATATTGTAGTCTGTTCTTGTTTTGGAATAAAAATTTTTTCGTCGTCACTCAATTGACCAAAAAAATGTCGGAAAATCTCAGAAAACTTATTTTTCCAATAGGAAACCGATGAGATATACCAAATGTACTTGTATAAAGATATTGGCAATTGGATTAACTCTGGATCCTTTCCGTTTAGGTTCGTATATGTATGATGATCACAGTGCTCATATCGAAAATGTTGGTGTGGCAGCATGATAGAGAAACCGCAAAGATGCCCAATAATGTCATTCAACTTCCGTGTCTTAAAGGCGGTATAATGACAACACTCGTGTTGAAGTGAAAAATGATGAACAATTATAATTCCATGCATAAACATCGCTGGGATCAAAAACCAAGTTCCCATTGAAAGCCAAATCAAATAACTCGTAAAGGATAGTAACGCTATCCAGATTACTATTCTTGTTAGCGCTGGTTTGTTGGTTCGTTTCATTAATTCTTTTAATTCTTTTCGATTTAATGCACCTTCTGTCATCGCCTGAGTTATAGGGGTTCTTACTTCATATGCCATATCAATATTTTACCTTTCTGGCCTTTATAAAAAATTTTGGATGCGAGCAACTTAAATTCCACCTAAATAATTATAGTGTTAAGTTTAGTATATTTAATGCAAATTCGTCTAATATTTTATCTATCCGCAATATCTGAAAATAATTCTATCATTTAAGATTGACTCATACTAATGGACGAAAACCTTTACTGAGATGTTAACCAAATCCTCAATCAAATTAATGATTATTGTATATTAACGGAAATTTCACACTTTCAAATACATCACCAGGCTCAAGATTTTCATCCTCCAACCAATTTGCTACGCCCTGCGTTGGATCATACGTTGCACCATCGGTCGCAAAACGAACAGCATAACCCCGCCGCCGACGTGTGGAGGTTTGATTTCCCTTAGCTGAATGCACGATAAAGCCGTCAAAAGCCAGCATATCACCTGGATCTAACGACCAGGATTTAATTTCATATTTATCTCGGTTTGCTTCAAAATCTGGCATTTCATCATATTGTGGATCATCCGGTTTCATGTGCTTTACAAAAGCTCCAAGTTGATCAGTTAAAAACGGATGATATTTTTTACCCCAATGATGTGAACCAGGAATAAATTCAAGAGCACCATTCTCATCGTCCACGTAGTCAAGAGCTATCCAGGTCGTAGTGATCGGTCCTAATATGGGCCAGTAAGGCTGGTCTGTGTGCCAACCTGTTCGAGTTTTAGTGCCGACCTCTTTAACAAACATCTGATCGAATACCAACCTAGTACCCTTAGAATTCACTAATTCAGCAACTAACCGACCAATTCCTGAATTAAGACAAAAATCTTTAAAACCACCTGATTGCATCCGCATATTACGATTATCAAAATATCGCTTTTTTTTCTGTAACTGTAATTCGACAGCCTCTCGTAATACTTCCAACCAGTATGCATTTATTGCATTTCTAATAACGACCACACCATTTTCAGAGTATTCTTCAAACAGGTTCTTAACTTCTTTTTGTAAAACATGTTCAGTCATTAACCCTCTTTTTTCTCAACACTTGCTCTACAGTATTTCTTTAGAGAGAAATTTGCTGTATTATTGATTGCAAAATGGCCCTAGGTTTCCCAAATTCAGCTTAGCCTGTGATTTCAAGTCAAGCAAGAAAACTATAGTAAAAATATAAACTAGATTGATGATGGTTTTCGTTATCTAGAACCCGGCAGATGAAATATGTGACACTATTGAGCCAAACCCTGCCTTTTTGCATACGACATAAGTCACTAATAATATCACTGGTTCAATATTTGGTTTTTTCAAATATTACTAAGATAGCTTGGTTAGTTCTTATCTATTTAGTAGACATCTGCAGTGTGAGGATGCCATTGATCAGTTTGAATTTTTAATCATGTTCTAATCGGCAAAAACATGAAGCTTTAATTGGCACATCGGCTCTACCGAGTGCTAATTCTAGATCCTGAGCAATTAAGGTTAATTCTAATTGCTTATTCTGTTTTTTTAAGCATTCTGCCAAACCGTGCAGGCTCCAAACATTGTTTGGGTGTCTCCGAGCTCGAATAACAGATTGGTCAAACCCAAGGTCTTCCCTATACACAGCCTCTGCCTTTTCTATCTCGCCTTGCTCTAAAAGAAGGGCTCCTAACGCATGGCGGGCAGGCTGCATCCATCCCCATGGCTCGTCATAGGGAAGAGAATCCTCATTCTCAATTGCCTTAGTGAGATGTTTAAAAGCAACTTCAAAATTATTTTTCCTATATTCAATTTCGCCCATCAACATGGCATCCGCAATTTTTAACAAATCAGCGCATTTATTATTAAACATCATTCGTGTTTCTGGAACTCTTTCAAAAGCAACCTTAAATGATTTCTGTTCAATATCTGCAGAAGATACATCACCGGAAGCAGCATAAGCTAGCGCTCTGGAATAATGGTATATGGCTGTCGTAAATAAATATAAATCGGGATCATCTGGAGCAGGCATATCAATAATTTCCTCCCATTTCCCAAATCGAATCAAAGCATGGTATTTCAATCCGAAATATCCCTCAAACAAATCTGCCATTGGGGGACTCTTAATTCGGATTAAAGCATCTGGAATAAGTTCGTTGAATTGATTCACAGCCTCCATTGCTGAGCAATATTGGCCCAAAAACATAGCCCCATATAATTTAAAATGTATATTGTGTATCACTGAGCTTGCAAAAAGATTTAGAATACCATCTCGCTCTATTACTTTTTTATCAGCCTCGATTGCTTCCGAATTTCGAGTGACAACGTCATTGTAATTTCCACATTGAAAATCAATATGGGTTGGCATGTGAAGCAAATGTCCGCAATCTGGGACTAATGTTCGCATTAAATCCCCTGCCCTTAAAGCTGCTTCTGGCGTAGGAGACATTTCCATAACATGAATATAATAATGTAAAAGTCCAGCGTGTGGAGGAGATCCATTCAACTCAATAATTTCAATAGCTTTTTCTAATGCCTGTTTGGCCTCAAGCGTTGCGGCACCCACCTTTGGCATCCCCGTATTCAGATCCCAAAGTTGCCACGGGGTCCGAGACATTATTGCCTCTGCAAATAATGCGCAGACATCGGGATTATCCGGATATTTCTTATTCATATCTCTCATCGCTGTCGCGTAATTATCATCCCAAATGCTGAAGTTATCCGGCACCTGATCAGATGGATGTCTCTTTGCGAGTGCAAAAATGAGATTTTTTTCAAGAGAAGTTACTTCATTACATAGCTTTAAGGCGGTTTGAATCGCTTGAAAACATTCCATTAAGACATTTGGCAATTCTATTTCATCAAGCTGATGCCACATTCTATTGTAATAAGGTCCTGCCGCGTAAGCCACGCCCCACCAACTCATAGCGCATTTAGAATCTGCTTTAATAGATTCCTTGAAGCAAGCAATGGATTCATCCCAATGAAATCCATACGCCCAGATCAAACCTCTATCAAACCAAAGTTGAGCACTTTTAGAGGAAGTCGATATTTTACAACTATATGTTCCGGTATTAAAATTATAAGCCATTTATTGTGGGATCCCCCTATTTGACTTATTTACTAAGAGTTATTGCACAATTAATCTTTTATCCATCACTGTGGTGCTAAACTAAATTGAAACCTTAAGCCTAATAAACTTTTATAATTTTGATACGTCTATTTCGGCCGAGGGTAAAGTCCAATCTTCAGATTCAGCCTCTCGTATCCATTGAGCCAAGGGAGAAAACTTACGCATATTTTCACAGTAATCATTAATGTCATCTGGCAACTTGATATCGTAAGTATAAAATCTATTTACCAAATGAGCAGACATAGCGTCGGCAATAGTAAATTCATCAAATAAAAATCCACTAGATCCACCAAATCTATGAATTAAGTTCTGCCAGCGAGTAATTAGGTAATTTATACTTTCTAAAAGATGGTTTTTTGGTTTTACTCTATCTGTGCGTCGTCTAACATTGGTATCTAAGGCATAAATAATATGCCTAGGAGCACCTGGAAATGCTCCTCCAGTTGCGTGCATTTCAGCAGCGAATGTTCTTGCTTGTGCTCTCGTTAGCAAATTATTAGGCCAGAGATTCTCAGAAGGATACAAATCGTTGACAAATTCACAGATAGCCAAAGAGTCCCAAACCTTCAAACCATCATGGATTAGAACAGGTACGCGACCTGTAGGACCATACTCAAGCATTTTTTCGCGGGTATCATGTTGGCCAAACCTAATAAGTTTTTCTGCAAAGGGCATCTTTACTTTTTTCATACAGAGCCATGGTGCTAAAGGCCACAAACTATAGTTCTTATCAGCGATTACTAATGTCGTTCCGTTCATGTAGTTATCTATTTTTTGAACAATCTATGATCATATTTGAAATCTCCTAATCAACTAAACTCCCAAACAACTTTTCGACTGATGTGAACATTGGAGAATGGCTAAAAGATGATTTGATTAATTTGAAATTTGGAAACGCTCTCGTCATATATGCAATTACCTCTTCAATTTCAATTGTGACTGCAAATCTTCCTATACAAGAAAAAATGCCCCCGCCAAAGTTCAAATGAAAAGGTTTTTCTGGGCGATTTATGTCAAAAATTTCTGGATTAGGAAAATAATTCGGATTCCAATGAGCCGCTCCAATATTTGGGAAAATTGCCTCACCTTTTGGAATAAAAAAGCCTGCAAGCTCTACGTCGACTAAAGTCTCTCTGGAAGTTGATAGCGACCTAGGATGATAACGCATCACCTCTCGTAAAGCCTGCGGAACCAAATTAGGATTTTTGCCCAGTAATTTCCAAATTTTTGGCCTTGAAGCTAATTCGATGATTGCAATTGCAATTTGATGTGATGAATTATCTGTATTCGCCTCTGCCATCTTAACCACCCAGTTACGTAATTCATCATCACTTAGATATCCGTTATCGGTAGCCCTAATGAGATCAGACAACAGATCATCTCCCAAAGCTTGCCGACTAATTTTAATACGTTTATCAACATACTTTAATAAATCTTCAAAACCCACTGATACCTGTTTGGCCGTTTTAGGATCTCTGGTATGAACTTGTTGAACAATATGTGATGTTCGTGAGACAAAATCTGCGTCTTCTTGTGGAGCATTAATCCAATAACAGTAAACTCGTGAAGGTATTTTATCACAAAGAAACTTTATTAGATCAACTTCTCTGTTCTTAGGCAACTCCTGGAAGGTCTTTTTAACAACATGCCTGATGTCATCTCTAAATCGCTCGGAGCCTTCGGGACCCATTAATTTTGTTATCGGTATACGAAGCCGTCGCCGTGTCTCACCTCTATCGTGAAAAGAAATAGAGTTCTTTTTATAGTTTAAAGCAGGTCCCTCTTCGAGGCCCAATACCTTCATTAACTTTGGATGACCTGTTCCAAATCTTCTATCCAGAATTGAGTCGCGGCACAGGTTATAGTCAAGGATCTCGACGCCTCTTTCGCTCTTGCCAAGTTTGAGTTGTTTTGACAGATTTGCAAGAGTCTCTAAAGGTTTCGTCAAATATTCACTTGAGTGAAAATCAATTCTTGGTAAGTCGGAAATGCTTAGCATTTTAAAACCCCATAAAATCGTTCAAAGTCTTACAGACAATTTAAATGTTTGCAATCCTATAGATATGTCAACAAATAAGTTTTAATACATTGTCAAATATTTACTTTCCTAGAATTTAACTTTTTAGTATTTAAAATGGTTTACGAGGGACAAATCCTAAAAGTAATGGTTGTGAGAATTAATGAAAACTGGCAAGTGGCAAGATATCATCTCACTCGATGAATTAGAAAAAGGTGACGTAACCAACGTCAAGTTTGGAACAAAGGATTTAGCAGTATACGATGCTAAAGACGGGATTTTTGTTAGCCTTTCGCGCTG
>PACC02000038.1 GCA_002699695.2 Paracoccaceae bacterium
ATGAAAGCTCAATTTTAGCTTTTTCTGCGGCCTCTTTTAGTCTCTGGAGGGCCATTTTATCAGATTTTAGGTCAACGCCACTTTCTTTTTTAAATTCGCTAGCTAAATAATCTACGACTCGCATATCAAAATCTTCACCGCCTAAAAAGGTGTCGCCATTGGTTGATTTAACTTCGAAAAGGCCATCATCAATTTCTAGAATTGAAATATCAAAAGTACCACCACCCAGATCAAAAACAGCAATAGTTTTTCCTCCCTCTTTATCAAGTCCATAGGCTAAAGCTGCAGCAGTAGGTTCATTAATGATTCTTAAAACCTCTAAACCAGCTATCTTTCCAGCATCTTTAGTAGCTTGTCTTTGTGCGTCATTAAAATAGGCAGGAACAGTTATCACTGCTTGGGTAACAGGATCACCAAGATAATCTTCAGCAGTTTCTTTCATTTTTTGTAAAATAAAAGCAGAGATTTGGCTTGGGGAGTATTTTTGTTTATTCACCTCTAACCATGCATCACCATTTCCTTCATCGACAATAGAATAAGGCACCATGTCTTTATCTTTTTCGACCATGGGATCATCAATTCTTCTACCGATTAATCTTTTTACAGCAAATAGGGTATTTTCCGGGTTTGTTACAGCTTGCCTTTTTGCGGCTTGTCCAGCAAGCCTTTCGTCATCGGTGAAACCAACTACTGATGGAGTGGTTCTAGCACCTTCAGAATTTTCTATGACTTTTGGATCCTTTCCATCCATTAAGGCTACACATGAGTTTGTAGTCCCCAAATCTATACCGATAACTTTGGACATTTCTTTTCCTTCCCATTATACTTATTAGTGCATCTCAAATCATTCTTTAAGAGATCTCTTGATATATGGGAGTTCTATTTCACACTGCAAGGATTTAAAGAATTTTTAATTGAATTTTTGAAAAAATAATATACTTATGGCTTTCCCAAAACATCTTTTAAAATTAAATTTCTGGTGCTTTTTTTTAGATTTAAGATTTTGGTTTAATAGATTTAAAATATGAAATGAAAATTCTCTTAGTTATTCCTGCAAGATATCAATCATCTAGGTTTCCGGGAAAACCGTTGGTACCTATAAGAGGTCCAGATGGAAAAGAAATATCATTAATAGAAAGAACTTGGTTGCTCGCAAAGGAGATCAAGAGAATTGATAAGAAGATAATAGCAACTGATGATATGCGTATAAAAGAGTTTTGCGAAAACTTTGGAGCTGAAGTTTGTCTTACTTCTGAAAAACTAAGAAATGGGTCTGAGAGAGTAGCTGAAGCGCTGAAAATGCAGCAAAATGAATTTGATATTGTGGTAAACTTGCAAGGTGATGCACCTCTTACTCCTTCCTGGGTGATAGACGAATTGATTAATGAACTTAAGAATAGTGATTATAATGTAGTGACACCTGTTTTTAAATGTGACGAAGTAGGTTTGACAAATTTATTACAAGATAGAAAATCAGGTAGGGTAGGGGCTACGACTGTAGTTTTTGATAAAAAAGGCAAAGCGCTCTATTTTTCTAAAGAAGTGATACCTTATACTCACGAAAATGATATGAAGGAAAAACAAAAGCAAGTGTATCATCATATTGGTGTTTATGCGTATAAATCTCCTGCTTTAAAATCATATCTACAATTGCAACCAGGTTATCTCGAGGTTCAAGAAGGTCTTGAGCAACTAAGGTTTATAGAAAACGGTATTTCAGTTAAATGTGTTATCTCTTCTCTAAAAGGAAAAGATTTCTGGGAGTTAAATAATCCAAGTGATATCAGGATAATCGAGGAAATCCTTAAAAGGTATTAAGTAACATTATAAGAAAAAAGTGATTCATGCAGCCTGAATTTCAGTTTCTGTTGTAAGAATTGAAAAAAGAGCAGACTTATCCATTGTAGAGCGTAATTTTTCACAGGTAGACCTATCGCGTAATAGCCGTGAAACTTTAGCGAGAGCTTTTAAATGATTCGCCCCTGATTCATAAGGAGCAATTAAAACAAAAACAAGATCAACACTCTGACTATCCATTGCTCCAAAATCAAGAGGTTTTATTAGTCTAGCAAATAAGCCATGAACTGATTTTATCGAATTCATCTTGGCGTGCGGTATTGCCACTCCATGGCCCATACCGGTAGGTCCCAGGCTTTCACGTTCTTGCAAAGCTGAGAGCAACTCCAACTGTTCCAGATGATAAATATTAGCTATACTTATTGAAAGTTCTTGCAAAAGCCTTTTTTTGCTAGAAGCGCGCAAGCATGGAATTATTGCTTCGGGCAACAAAATATCTGATAAAATCATCTTAAATATTGTCCTTTATTTCCCCACAACTGAACAACATCAGAGCATGACTCCTAACACATCCGATTACAATGTAAAGTCCAATAATCAAGATGTTTTCAAATTTATTACTAAATATTAAACACCAAAAATCTTATTTATTAGTACTATGGTTTCTTATCTTACGCTTGTGGCGCCGAAGTATTTTTTCTAATCGAATAATGGTTTGATGATAGCATTTATAAATTTGATTCGCGCTTCCAGTACAGTACGCAGTTAATCCGCTAGGAAGATGCAAAAAAGCCTCGCATTTATATTCATATTTCTCTTTAGTGAAGGTTATATTAGCTTTCACAGGTCTTAATAAGTACTTTTTGCTAATTTGCAATAATTGGTTTTCAGCATAGGAAATTAAGGATTTTCCTATTTTCACTTGTTTTCCGTTAATATGAATATTCATAATTTGCCCCTTTTCTATAACTTATCTTCTGCTCTGAAAATTTAACTATTATGTTTTTAGAATCGAAACTGATCTCCTAGGTAAACTTCTCTTACGTTCTTATTATTCACTACCTCCTTTGGTGTTCCTTTCATTATTATTGAACCTTCATGTAATATATAGGCTCGATCTACAATTTCGAGTGTTTCGCGGACATTATGATCAGTTATCAAAACCCCAACGCTACGCTTTTTTAATTGTGATACTAATTTTCTTATCTCCCCAACTGCTATGGGATCAACTCCTGCAAAAGGTTCGTCAAGTAGTATATATTTTGGTTGACTTGCTAAACATCGCGCAATTTCTACTCTCCTTCTTTCGCCACCAGATAAAGTTACGGCAGATGCCTGTCTTAGATGGGTTATAGAAAATTCACCTAAAAGTAGTTCAAGCTTCCTTCGTCTTTCTTGTCTGTTTGAAACACTTATTTCTAATACAGCCAAAATATTCTGTTCAACAGTTAAACCTCTAAAAATACTTGATTCCTGGGGTAAATAACCTAACCCCAATTGTGCTCTTCGATACATTGGAAAGTTTGTAACGTCCTTATTATCAATGATTACCTTACCTGAATCGGGAGGGGTTAAACCTGCTATTGCATAGAAGCATGTGGTTTTACCTGTCCCATTGGGTCCAAGTAATGCTATGACCTCACCTCTTTGTAATTTTAAGCTAACGTCTCTTAATATTGGTTTTTTCCGGTAACTCTTTCTTAAGCCCTGAATAACTAGACCGTGTTGTGCCCCATGTAAGAATTTTTTTCTTGATTCAGAAAAGGAATAAAACTCTGTCAATTCTTTATTTCCAATAAAATTTTAGATGAAACGTCACCTATAAATTTAGAAGTTCCCGACTTAAGGTCAAAAACCATTTTCTCCGAAGTTATTCCAGCTCTTTCCCCACTTACAATTTTAACATTTCCTGTTAGGCTTACTTCATTTTCTTTAGGGAAAAAGGTAGCAAGATTGCTAGTTATTATTTGATCTTCATGTTGAAAAAACACATTGCCTTCAGCAGAAATTTTCCTAATTTGGGATATTTTATTGGGTGGTTCGCCCTCCGTTTCTTCAAATATTAAGGCCATTTCATCTGATTTAAATATCATATTATTGAAAATCAAATGAACCTTTTCTTTTAGTATTATCAATCCAGATTTTTGATCAAAACTGGCATTTTCAGAACTAATTATGATTTCTTTTCCAACATTTTGGTCGATTGAATTTTCTGACCCAATCGAACTCTTGGCAAAAATAAAGAAAAATACATATAAGGAAAAAAGAATTTTTCTATAAAAGTTTTTGAAAAGCATTGGCTTGATCATAGCATTAAAGAATTAAATAACAAATAAATCTTTGATTCATAAAAAATATTTAAATTTCACACCATTTTCCAAAAAGAATTTAAAATGCAAATTGTTGGAATCTGACTTTAAGGCTTCAAGTTTACCAGCTTGTATTTCGGTGTTTGGTAGGAAAATTTTTATCGCTTTACTACTATGAAGAGCATTTTTTTCAAAATCTATAGTAATAGAAGTTCCTGTTAGCCTAAAATTTTCATTTTCCAGTTGTAATTTACCCTCGAGGTTAATCAAATTATTTTTTGTGTGAATGTTGGCTTTTTCTGCTTGAATTTGTACAAGCATTTCTGAGGTGAATGTAATAGAGCCTAAAATGTCATTAACTGAAATAATAGGCAAATCATTGTTGATCGGGTTGATTTTACTAGCTCTAAAATTAAATCGGTTTCCGTCTAAGTCCAATCCAGCTAATTGAGCTCCATCGATCTGAAAACCAGAGCTAAAATCTAGATCCCTTGTTTCAACTTCAACAGGGTTTCCAAAATTATTCTCTGAGGAGATCATAAATATCATAGTCATCAGGACTAATGCAACAAGGGTGGATAAGATCTTCACAAATCTTATTATACTAGTGTAAGAGATTACCAACCCCATATTCTTCATATTTCATAAGTTAATTCAAAAACTTTTGTGCCCATAAATATTTGGTTATTATTGTCTCATAGTAAGATTTTTATATCAATGATAACCTTACCCTTAATTTTCTTGAGTACAGAAAAAAGTCATGACGGCAATTTCAATTGATTTGTGGTCCAAAGGTATTATTACTAGACTTTAGGCTCAAATTTAGAAATTTTTGCACCTTGGTTTCAATCCAGGCATTTGGTCTAATGTGTTAGAATCTGATTGGTATCCCAGCCTTCCAAATCTAGAAAGGCTAATTGAGGCAGAAAATCAAATAGATTTTGTGCGATTTTTGTCCTTCCCTCTCGAATTAAAAGGGTATCGAGATTCATTTTGAGTTGATGCAGATATAAGACATCACTAGCAGCATATGTTAATTGAGATTTGGTCAATTCTTTTTTACCCCAATCAGAGGTCTGTTCAAATTTATAGAGATCGATAGAAAGAAACTCTTTGACTAAATGTTTTAAGCCATGTTGGTCTGATGAGGTCCTGGTAAGCTTTGATGCGATTTTTGTGCAATAAACAGGAGTGATATCGCATTCGAAATGTTTTAACAAAACTGCTATGTCAAATCTACCGAAATGAAAGATTTTCAATATTTTCTTATTCATAAGAATTTTGACAATATTGGGAGCTTGCGATTTTTTTTTATTTATTTTTACTAAATGAACCTCGTCGTTTCCTGTGCAGATTTGTATTAAGCATAATCGATCTCGAATTAAGTTCAAACCAGTTGTTTCTGTATCAATAGCTACGGATTTATCAACAATTACAGACTCTGGAAGGTCATTTTCATGTAAGAAATATTTCATATTCTTCCCTTAAATTTAAAGAAGTGGTTTTTTTTGATTTGAAGTTCCACAAAGGAAAACGTATACGTTACTTGTCAAAGAATCCATACTAAGAAGACGTAAAATTGATATAAGAAGATAGCATTAACTATTGCGCGGTATTAATAATGGGTGATTTCTCTTCAAATTCACGAAAGGCTACTATTTTTGGTGGCACGGGTTTCTTAGGTCGCTATATTGTCCAACGTTTGGTTCGTCAAGGATGGATAGTTGATGTTATTACCCGCAATCCCAACCAAGGTTTGTTCCTTAAACCATTAGGACTTATAGGGCAAATAAATCTGATTGAGGGCAATTTTCTTAATCATAAACATTTGAGAGGATTGCTGAAGGGTTCGGATGTCATAATTAATTGTGTTGGGGCTTTACATGAAAGTGCTAACCAAAATTTCAAATTATTACACATCGAAACTCCTGAAAAATTAGCTAAATATGCGTCTGATTTGGGGGTGGGTAAGTTCATTCATCTTTCATCGATAGGGGCAGATGAAAGATCAGACAGTTATTATGCAAAAACTAAAGGGCTTGGGGAAAGAAGAATACATGAATCTTTTCCTGGAGCAATAATACTAAGATCATCTGTTGTTTTTGGGGCAGAAGACAAATTTTTTAATCTTTTCTCTTCAATTGCCAGTATTAGCCCAGTGATACCAATAGTGCGGGGACAAACACTTTTTCAACCGGTTTATGTGGATGATATAGCTAGTGCGGTCGAGAGTCTTTTGCATAATGATTGCCTTACTAGCAAAAAAGGAATTATTTATGAACTAGGAGGAACAGAAATTTTAAGCTTTAGGGATTTAATTTTAAAAGTTTTGCTTCAAATTAAAAGAAAGAGAATTATATTAGATATTCCTGTATGGGTTGCGAATATCATGTGTCCACTGGTATATATGGCGAATAAAATTACCTTGAATACTGTACCTTTACTAATAACAAGGGACAACATTAAACAATTAGAAAAGAACAATATTGTTACTGAAAAAATGCCTGGATTTAAAGAATTAGGTGTCTCACCAAGAGCAATGGACTCAATTTTACCTAACTACTTAAATCGTTATAGACCTAAGGGACAATTTTCTGATCTTTAGGTTTGATTTATAACTAGCTATAAACAAACCATAACAAAAGAAAGCCTAGGGCAATTCTATAAATAATATAGGGTGTAAATTGAAATAAATATAAATATTTTAGCAAAACTACTAAAGCCAAGAATGCTGCAAAAAAAGACAATAGAAAACTTACTAAAATCTCAAAAAAAGAGACAACATAGGATCCTTGCATTAGACCTGGTATAAGCAAAGCACCTGAGGCCATTATAGTGGGTATAGACATGAGCATTGATAACCTAATTGCATCATATCTCTTGTATCCAAGAATTCTTGATCCCGATATAGTAATTCCTGATCTGGAAACACCAGGAATAAGGGCTAAGACTTGAAAAACTCCCATGAGAATAGAATCTTTGTAGGTCCAATCCAAAATCTTTTTTTCTTTTTTTCCTAATCGATCTGTAAAATAAAGGAAGATTCCAAAAAAAATCATTGTCCATCCTATAATTTCGATAGACCTTAATAAGTCATCGATGTCATTGATTTTAAAAAAGAGTCCCATCAATAAAACTGGTATAGAAGCGGTTATCAATTTCATCACCAATTTTGTTTCCTTTGATCTTAAATCCAATTTGACTAAATTAATGCTTCCTCTAATTAAAGATACGGTGTCTTCCCTAAAAAATGTTAATAGCGCACAAAGGCTTCCTAGATGTACAGAAATATCAAGAATTATCCCCTGATCTTTTACGGCCAGAACAGTAGGTAAAATAATTAGGTGAGCAGAAGAAGATATAGGCAAAAATTCAGTTAAACCTTGAAGTATTGATATAAGAAAAATATGTAAAGATATCATAAGCTTAAAATATTTTTTTCTGGTTAAATATGGATTTTCTTATTAATAATAAATCAATACTTAAAAACCTATATTTAAGCTAACATAAAATGATTTTTTTAAAAGGAAACAAATGAAAAAATTGTATCATTTTTCTCTATCACCATTTTGTAGGAAAATTCGTTTGGTACTTGGGGAAAAGAGAGTAGAAACAGAGCTAATTGAAGAGAAATTCTGGGAGAGGCGATTACAATTTCTCAACATAAATCATGCTGGCGCAGTTCCAGTTTTGGTAGAAAACGAAATTATTTTATCAGATAGTTTAGCAATATTTGAATACTTAGAGGAGACCCATCCTGAACCACCATTGTTACCAGATTTACCATCCAAAAGGGCTGAATCAAGAAGATTAAGCAATTGGTTTGACGATAAATTCCATAAAGAAGTGACTCAAAACTTACTATATGAAAGGGTTTACAAAAAAATTACACAAAGTGGATATCCCAATAGTGAAAAAATAAAATTAGGAATAAAGAACTTAAGGTATCACCTAGATTATATGGATTGGCTTCTTGAAAAAAGAAAGTGGTTGGCAGGAGACGAAATGACTATAGCTGATTTCTCGGCTTCGGCCCATTTGTCTTCATTAGATTACATAAATGATGTTAATTGGGCTGATTTCCCGTGTGTCAAGGAATGGTATTCCAAAATCAAATCTAGACCAGCTTTTAGACCTATATTGTCTGATCTAGTCACAGGGTTTAATCCCCCAGATCATTATGGGGATCTCGATTTCTAGATAGCAATGCAAAGACAAGAACTTACAAAATTAAAAAAACAGTTGATTAGTGAAGCGAAAAAAGAAGGATTTGCTGAGATACGCTTCACAGATTCAAAAGTAGAATCAAGAGCTTTTGAGAATTTAAAGAAATTTCTTGATGTTGGTCTTCATGGCCAAATGGGTTGGCTGCAAAATAACTTGGATTGGCGAGGTGATCCAAAATTGATGTGGCATGATGTGAAATCGATCATAGTGTTGGCTGAAAATTATGATTTAGGTATTGATCCTATGAAAGGACTTAGATTCAAAAATAAAGCGAATATTTCTGTTTATGCAAGAGGAGTTGATTATCATAAGATTGTAAAGAAAAAGCTGAAAAGTGTAGCTTCTAAATTGATTTCTATCAGTAAGGGAAAAACTGAAGTCAAAGTTTTTGTGGATACGGCTCCTGTTATGGAAAAGCATCTAGCCCAAAGAGCCGGTTTGGGCTGGCAGGGTAAACATACAAATCTATTGTCTAAAAAATTGGGGAATTGGTTTTTTTTAGGGTTTATTTTTTCGAATATTAGTTTTCCAGTTGATAAGCCCCATGAAAATCACTGTGGAAGTTGCCGGAGTTGTTTGGATATTTGTCCGACTAAAGCTTTTATAGCTCCTTATCAATTAGATGCTCGACGCTGTATATCATATCTAACTATTGAGCACAAAGGGCCAGTAAAATTGGAACTGAGGCCCCTTCTTGGGAACAGAATATTTGGTTGTGATGATTGTTTAGCGGTATGTCCTTGGAATAAGTTCTCAAAAGAAGCTTCAGAGATGAAATACTCTGATCAATCAAAGGAGAATCTAGATCTTGGGGATTTAGTTGTCTTAGATGAAAAAGCATTCCGATCCATGTTTTCAGGATCCGCAATAAAAAGAATTGGAAGAGATCGTTTTGTAAGAAACGTTTTATATGCCATAGGTAATTCAGGTAATTCAATATATAAAGATGAAGTGAAAAAATTAACGTACGATGGGGACCAGGCGGTTTCAGATGCAGCTCGTTGGGCTTTGAATAAGTTAGAAATAAACAGTGGATAAACGGTTACTAATATTTGGTTTTGGGTATTGCGCGGACTCCTTATTATTAAATTTAAGGAATAAGCGTTGGAAAATAAATGTGGTAACTAGAAACATTGAAAAGATTAATGGTTTGAGAAAAAGAGGAGTCGTAGCCTTTCAGTGGTTTGAGAAGAAAAAAATTCAGAACTCTATACAAAAAGCCAGCAATATATTAATCACGGTACCTCCTGTTGGTTTTAGTGATCCTGTCAAGGAAAACTTTTCGGAACTATTTTCTGAACTTCCTGCGAACAGCAAACTCGTTTATCTATCTTCAACGGGAGTTTATGGAGATCACAGAGGTAATTGGGTTGATGAAAAATCCACTCTTGATCCAAAAACAAGCTTAGGGGTTTCTCGACTGAATGCCGAGAAAATCTGGCAGAAAGTTTCAAATGAATTAGGATTAACTCTTATAATTCTACGATTGGCTGGAATTTATGGTTCAGGTAGGAGTCCGATTGACAAGCTAAAAAAAGGCAAAGTCACTGTTGTAAGAAAACCTGGAGTTTTGTTCTCAAGAATTCATATTGATGATATAGTTGAAATTATTAGCCTTAGCTTAGAAAAAAATGGCATTTCTGGAGTATACAATGTTTGTGATAATAAACCCGAATCTTCCGAAAATGTCATGCAAGAGGCCTGTCGTTTGCTCGGGTATAAGTGTCCTGAAGCTATTCCAATCGAAAAATTAAATTTGTCCAAAACAGCTTTAGATTTTTATTCTGAATCAAAAAAAGTTAGCAACAAAAAGCTATTAGAGGATTTTAGTTATCAAATGATCCATCCTGATTATTTCTCTGGTTTAGAAGAAATATTGGCTAAAGTCAGAAATAATTCAAAATAAGTTAAATCAAACGTACAGTAGTACCAATTTCTACTAAAGAAAAAAGTTCTTCAATGTGTTCATTATAAAGACCAATACATCCAGAAGAACTCTGACGCCCAATTTTTCTTGTGTCAGAGGTTCCATGAATTCTATAATTAGGCCAACTTAGATATAACGCGTGAGACCCAAGAGGATTGTCTGGACCTGGAGGCATGAATTTAGGTAACTTGGGATCCCGTTCTCTCATGGACTTTGTGGGACGCCATTCTGGTCCAATCACCTTGCGAATTACCTTAGTATATCCAGTTCTTGTGAGTTCAGGCGTTAGTGGTACCGAGGTAGGGTAAATTTTATGAATATTCTTTTCTTGATTCCAATAATGTAAACAACGGGAGGCAGTATCAGAAAGTATAGCGCCATTCCTTATTGATTTAAAATGATCTTGCCATCTTTGATAGCGATAGCTTGAGATATTGTGCCGAGGTTCCCCATTTTCACTCTTGCTAACAGCCTCTTGGGCCGAGGCAGATTTAAGTGGTAGTGGCACAATGGAACTCAGTAATAGGCCAACAAATAATTTTCTTCGATCAAGCATTCTTAGAAGTCTTTATTATTTTTGATCAATACTTAGTACAGAGAATAGATAATTCTTTCAATAGTAACTAATGTGAATTTTGTTTTTGAATGATTCGCTGAATTGTCATATATCATAATCAGCATGTTAAAAGATAAATTCATTCGTAAACCTTTTTTTGCTTTATTTATTTTGCTTGCCCTAATTATAGGTTGCGCAACTAATAAAGAAGGAGTTTATGAAAGCTATCAAAAATCAGGTAAAATTGAATATTATAACTCGACTGAAATTCGCCAAAGACATGTGGATTCTTTAAATGCTTTGCGACTAGAAAAAGGCTTAAAGGAAGTAACTATTTCACATTCCTTAAACTCAAGTGCAGCTACCCATGCAAGAGACATTTATATTCAACAAAGGGCTTGGAATTTTGGATCAGACGGCTCTTCTCCTCAGGAAAGGGCAGAAGTGGCAGGTTTTATTGGAGTGGTTATTGGTGAAAACGTTTCAGAGACCTTTGAAGGCGAGTTCTTATTGTTACAAGTTTGGTTGGAAAATTCTTTTCCTAGGAGCATTATATTTGATCGGAATGCGAGTCATATAGGCTTAGGATGGTTTCAAGAGGAAAATGGAAAAATATGGTGGGTACAAGTTTTAGGAAAAGAACCCAACTTCTCTTAGTCATTTTCTTTATTAAGAAGTAATATATACAGGTGTATTTATTTGCACCATATCATAGATTTCATCAATTTCGGTATCTGTAACTGCTATACATCCTTCAGTCCAATCAAATAGAAGGTGTTTTAAAAAGCTTTTTGGCCCACCGTGAATAAATATGTCTTTCCCAGGGCTCACCCCATGTTTTTGTGCTAAAACTTTGTCATTCTTATTAGGGTAGCTGATTCCCAGACTTTTGTGAAAAGCGCTATTGGGATTTTTATGAGTAATCCAGTAATTTCCTTCTGGGGTTCGCCCATCTCCTTCACTTCTCTTGGGACCCACAGGATCGAACCCGAGCCTTATTCGGTAGATTTTAAGGGGTTTCTTTTTGCTAAAAAGAGTTAAACGTCTCTTGGATTTCCATATAACTATTTGATCAACATGTTTTTTTTTGATTTCATTTGCATAAGCAGAACGTGGCATTGAGACAGATTTTGACATAATATATCCAAGAAAAAAATTGCCAAAGATTTTTTTCAATAACGCTCGTCTTTTAATATTAGCCAATAGAAATCCTAACTGATCATATAATTTGGATCTGGAGAAAGGCTGTTTTTTTTGGGTTTTATTGAACTTGATTTCAATTGTCCACATGCCGCGAGAATGTCTTTTCCTCTTGGCTTTCTGACAGGAGAGGAATAGCCTGCTTTTCTTAGGATATTTGAAAACTTTTTAATCTGCTCTGGACTTGAAGAGTCAAAATTAGAACCTGGCCAGGGATTAAAGGGTATAAGATTTATCTTCGCCGGAATTCCCTGAATTAATTTTACGAGTCTTTTAGCATCATCTAAGCTATCATTTATATCCTTTAACATCACATATTCAAAAGTTATTCTTTCTGAGTTGCTTAATTTTGGATAATTTTTCAAGCTAAGCATTAGTTCAGTAATGCTCCATTTTTTGTTTATTGGTACTAGGTTGTTTCTGACTGCGTCGGTTGTGGCATGGAGGCTAATAGCCAAAAGACAACCTATTTCGCCAGCAACTCTATGAATATTTGGAACAACACCAGCAGTTGACAGAGTTATCCTTTTCCTGGATAGGGAAAGGCCCTCATTATGCATAATGATGTCGATTCCATTCTTAACATGATCAAAGTTATATAATGGTTCTCCCATTCCCATAAGGACGATATTTGATACTAACCTCTTATTATTTTTATTGTTTTCACACCAATCCATCAAATCATCTTTAATTGCAAGTACCTGCCCTACTATTTCATGAGGTTCTAAATTTCTGACTAATTTTTGTGTTCCCGTATGGCAGAAGGAACAATTTAATGTGCATCCTATTTGAGAAGAAATGCATACGGTACCTCTATCATCATCAGGTATAAAAACTGTTTCAAATTCTCCTATATTGCTTGTTTTAAGAAGATATTTTCGTGTTCCATCTTTGCTAATTTGTTTTTTTACAATTTTCGGTCTTTCAGCACAAAAATGTTTTTGTAAAAACACACGAAAATTCTTAGATAGATTTGTCATCTTACTGAAATCTATTTCGCCATGGGTGTAAACCCAAGACCAAACTTGTTTAACACGCATACTTACATTTTTCTCATTAGTTCCAAGATTTATAAAAGATTCTGCTAATGCATTTTGGGACAGACCCAGAAGCTTTATCTTATTAGCTTTGGTTAAGTCCTTTTCAAGATTGTCTTTTTTTTGATTTTCCAAATTAGTCATAATCTGATGAGTATAAATTGTTCTAATTTTGTGAAATCAATCACATAACTCCATTAATCTTTCAATGGCTTTGGTAAATCCTGTTAAAATGAAAGTATCCTTCGTTATTGTCCCTCGGTGTGAAATAGCTTTCAGAACTGCTTTACTTCCTATCTTTAATTTATTGACAAGCTTAAGATCGTCATGACTTTGTGTCCATGCCCAATTTTTTTCAGTGGAGTTTTTAGGTTTGGGATGTGCAAGAAAAACAAACTTGGCTTCATTATCAATTGTGAGGCTAAATTTCCCTCCGAGTTTAAGGGGATAACCAGCACTAAATGCTCCTTCAAAACCTGCAGGACTTGATGGGCTCTTTTTTATAAATAAAACTCCGCGGTCACGATTCACATTGGATAACTTTTCTCCATTCCTAAAGGCCTCGTCTTTTACTGATTGTGATGCGATGAAACATTCTTTTTTATCTTTAGGTACGAATACGCTCCAATTTTTTTCGCTAGAGTTCATGCGAATTTCTTCTGAAAATGCTACGAAGCTCCAGCTGGATAAGACTAACGACATGAAAAACCATGAAAAAAGAGATTTTCTCAATTAGATTTTACCTATTATAAAATATTGCCTGTAATATAATAATGGTACTTATAGTCATAAAGAATCATAATTGATAGTATAAATATTCTTGGGTAGGAGTAATGATTTTTGGTTAGCAGATATTTTGGGGCTGAAAAATTAGTCGAGATTCTTAGAGGAGATATGGTAGAATCCTCACATTATGGTCATATGGCTATTTCCGATAATAAAGGAAATTTAAAATATTCCTTGGGGAATCCTAGAGAAATTATTTATCCAAGATCTTCTTGCAAAATGTTACAAGCATTACCTCTTTTGGAAAGTGGATCAGCTGATTATTATAAACTTGAATCAAGGCATTTGGCGTTAGCATGTGCTTCACACAGTGGGGGGGAAGCTCACCTCGAGGTTGCAAAGGATTGGTTGCAAAAGTTAAACCTTGAAACCAAGCACCTAATGTGTGGCGCTCATAAACCTTATGATATTAAAGAATTACAATATTTGAAGGACAATGGATTAATACCCACACAACTTCATAATAATTGTTCTGGAAAGCATTTGGGTTTTTTAACTATTTCTAGAAATTTTCGAAAAACTGATCATGAAAAACTAAATTACATTGATATTGATCATCCAGTACAAGTCATGGTTCAAAAGGCTTTTGAAGAAATGACCGGCTTTACTGACCCAAAATTTGCACTTGATGGATGCAGTGCTCCAAATTTTACTTGCACTGTAGAAGCTTTAGCTAGATCCATGGCAAATCTTGCGAGACCAGATGGTTTTAGTCAGCAAAGAAAACTAGCAATAGCGAGACTCCGAGAAGCTGTTTTACAGAACCCTTATTTAGTAGCAGGAGAAGATAGATTGTGTACCAAATTGATGAAAAGGTCAGCGGGCCGTTTTATAGTTAAGGTGGGAGCAGAGGGTGTTTACACAGCTATTTTACTTGAAGAGGGTTTGGGAATAGCTCTTAAGATAAGTGACGGGGCAAGAAGAGCATCAGAATGTTTGATTGTAACAATTCTTGCAAGATTAGGGTTTTTAGATGCAAAAGATCCAGAAATAAGAGATATTATGGAGGCACCTATAGTTAACTGGTCCAAAAACCCTACCGGTGTTTTGAAAGCAAGTGAAAATATATGGAAAGGCGGAAAGCCTCTAATATTATGATGCATTTATCTAGTGTATTTCTACAGCTTTTATGTTAATTGCATATCTGGTCTGCTTGATATGCAGGATTTAAATTTAGAGGTTTATTAGTGATGTCTGGAAAAAAAACTCTATATGACAAAATATGGGACGAACATTTGGTATCTGAAGAACCTGATGGAACTTCTCTTATATATGTAGATAGACATTTAGTGCATGAAGTGACAAGCCCTCAAGCATTTGAAGGATTAAGGCTAGCAGGAAGAAAAGTTAGGGCTCCAGAAAAAACCATAGCTGTGCCAGATCATAACGTACCTACTACGCTCGATAGAACAGATGGAATTAGTAACGAAGAAAGTAGAATACAAGTAGAAGCATTAGATAAAAATGCTAAAGAATTTGAAATTATATACTATCCTGTCAATGATATTAGACAGGGAATAGTTCACATAATTGGCCCTGAACTAGGTTGGACGTTGCCTGGAATGACGATTGTTTGTGGTGACAGTCATACAGCAACCCATGGGGCCTTTGGTTCTCTTGCACATGGTATAGGCACTAGCGAGGTGGAACATGTTTTGGCAACACAAACACTTATTCAGAAAAAATCGAAGAATATGAAAGTAGAAGTGTTTGGGAAACTTGGTAATGGAGTTACTGCGAAAGACGTTACTTTAACTATAATAGGAGAAACTGGTACGGCAGGCGGTACAGGTCATGTGATTGAATACATGGGTTCAGTAATCGAGGACCTTTCAGTTGAAGGTAGAATGACGGTTTGTAATATGGCTATAGAAGGGGGCGCTCGTGCAGGGCTAATTGCTCCTGACCAAAAGACCTTTGATTATTTAAAGGGTAAACCTCATGTTCCTAAAGGGTCAAACTGGGAAATGGCGCTGCAGTCCTGGAAAGAGCTTTTTTCTGATGAAGGTGCTTTTTTTGATAAATCTATAGATATTAATGGTGGAAAAATTGCCCCAGTAGTGACTTGGGGAACAAGTCCAGAAGATGTTCTTCCAATAAATAGTATTGTACCTCACCCTGGGGACTTTGATCAGCAAAAGAGTTTGGCGGTCAAAAGATCTCTTGATTATATGGGTTTAAATCCAGGACAAAAGCTAGAAGATGTGGAAATAGATACTGTTTTTATTGGCTCTTGTACAAATGGCCGTATTGAAGATCTGCGTGAAGTGGCAAGAATTATGGAAGGCCGTAAAGTCAAAGATGGTCTTAGGGCCATGGTCGTGCCAGGGTCAGGGTTAGTAAGAGAGCAAGCAGAAGAGGAAGGAATAGCCCAGAGATTAAAGGAAGCTGGATTTGAATGGAGGTTAGCGGGTTGTTCTATGTGTTTAGCAATGAACCCTGATCAGTTAAGCCCCAAGGAAAGATGTGCTGCTACATCTAATAGGAATTTTGAAGGTAGACAGGGACGTGGGGGTCGAACGCATCTAATGAGTCCTGCAATGGCTGCAGCGGCAGCAGTAACTGGTTATCTAACTGACGTAAGAAATTTAATGTAATTAGGAAAAAGCCAAATGGAAAAATTTTCTAAGATTAAGTCAGTTGCGGCTCCTTTACCCCTTATTAATATCGATACAGATATGATAATACCCAAACAATTTCTCAAGACTATAAAGAGATCTGGGTTGGGAAAAAACTTATTTGATGAGATGAGATATGATGAATATGGGAAAGAATTAGAGAACTTTGTGCTTAATAAGAAAGCATATAGAAATGCTAATATTTTGGTAGCAGGAGATAACTTTGGGTGTGGCTCATCTAGAGAACATGCCCCATGGGCCTTAGCAGATTTTGGGATAAAGGTTATTATTTCAACCAGTTTTGCCGACATCTTTTTTAATAATTGTTTTAAGAATGGTATATTACCAATAAAGCTTGAAAAAGATAAGAGAGATACATTGATGTTGGATGCTGAAAAAGGGTCTAATGCTATTTTGACTGTAGATTTATTTGATCAGGAAATAACGAGGCCAGACGGAAGTATCATCCAATTTGAAGTAGATTCTTTTCGTAAACACTGTCTTCTAAATGGCCTTGATGATATCGAGTTAACTATGAAAAAAATAAAAAAAATCAACGATTTTGAGCAAACGTATTTCACAAGGATGCCTTGGCTGTGATGTTGTCTTGACGTCTTTAATCTAGCTGACTGGCTATAGTTTTGTGGACAAAAACTAAATACATATTTTTGGGAAGGATGTTTTTATGAAAACTGGTTCTTTATTAATCTTACCTGGGGATGGGATTGGCCCAGAGGTGATGGATGAAGTATGTAGGATTATTGATTGGTTTGAATCAAAACGGGATATACAATTCGATAAAAGTTTTGATCTTGTGGGTGGAGCTGCTTTTGATCAATATAAGACCCCGCTTTCAGATGATACTTTGGCAAAGGCAAATGAGGTAGATGCTATACTTCTAGGTGCCGTAGGTGGTCCAAAGTACGATAAATTAGATTTTTCCTTAAAGCCTGAAAGAGGTTTACTGAAATTAAGAAAAGAACTCGATCTGTATTCAAATTTACGGCCTGCACAGTGCTTTGATGCTCTATCTGAATATTCATCATTAAAATCGGAAATCGTATCTGGTTTAGATATTATGATAGTAAGAGAACTTAGTTCAGGTTCTTACTTTGGAGAACCACGAGGGATAAAAAATAAAGAAAATGGAGAACGTTATGCCATCAACACAACCTATTATTCTGAAAATGAGATAAGGAGGGTTGCTCGATCGGCTTTTGAAATCGCTTCTAAAAGAACAGGGAAAGTCTGTTCTATGGAGAAGGCGAATGTTATGGAGGTAGGAGTTCTTTGGAGGGAAGTTGTTCAAGATATTAGGGATAAGGAATTTCCGCAGATTGAACTTACCCACATGTATGCTGACGCTGGGGCAATGCAATTAGTTCGATGGCCCAAGCAATTTGATGTAATTGTTACTGATAATTTATTTGGAGATTTATTGTCTGATTGTGCCGCGATGCTTACAGGTAGTTTAGGAATGTTGCCTTCAGCCAGTTTAGGAAATAAGAATGCTAACGGTAAACTAAAGGCTATGTATGAACCTGTACATGGATCTGCACCAGATATTTCGGGAAAGGGTTTAGCCAACCCAATAGCATGTATATTAAGTTTTTCAATGGCTTTAAGATATACGTTTGATTGCAAAAGAGAGGCGGATATTTTGGATAAATCAGTAGAAAAAGTTTTACAAAATGGTATTCGCACAGCTGATTTGCTTCAGAAAAAAACAAAAAACCAGCAAGCACGAGTGAGGTTTGTGATGAAATCATACGTGAGTTAGAATTGGCAAATTAAACTAGAGAGGTAGTTTAATGAATTGTTCATTAGTAGTAGTTGGTGCCACGGGTAATGTTGGACGTGAAATTTTAAATATATTATCTGAAAGAAACTTTCCATTGACAAAGATTGCAGCTGTGGCCAGCCGTAAATCTTTGGGAAAGAAAGTTAGTTTTGGAGATCAAGATATTAAAGTCAGAGATATTGAAGGTTTTGATTTTCGAGAATGGCAGATAGCATTATTTGCAATTGGTTCTGGCGCAACAAAAAAATTTGCTCCATTGGCTGCAAAATCAGGATGCTTAGTAATAGACAATTCTTCCCTATATAGGTACGATCCTCTCGTCCCACTTATAGTACCAGAAGTCAATGCCCAGGAAATTGATAATTGCATTAATAAAGGAATAGTAGCTAACCCTAATTGTTCGACCGCACAGATGGTGGTTGCGCTCAAACCACTTCATGATCGAGCGAAAATAAAAAGAGTGGTTGTATCAACTTATCAATCTGTGTCTGGCGCAGGAAAAGAAGCAATGGATGAACTTTGGCTTCAGACCAAAGGCGTTTTCGTTCCTGGCCAGGAAGTAGCACCTAGAGTGTTTACTAAGCAAATTGCGTTTAATGTTATTCCCCATATTGATGAATTTCTGCCTGATGGTCAAACTAAGGAGGAGTGGAAAATGGCGGCGGAAACAAAGAAAATTTTGGATAAATCAATTAAGATTACGGCAACCTGTGTCAGAGTCCCAGTATTTGTGGGTCATGCAGAAGCAATCAATATTGAGTTTGAGGAATTTCTAGACGAAGATGAAGCAAGGGAAATCTTAAGAAATTCACCAGGGATTTTGGTTGTCGATAAGAAAGAAGATGGGGGATATATGTCTCCGATGGAGTGTGTGGGGGATTATGCCACATTTATTAGCAGGGTTAGGCAAGATACAACGTTAGAGAATGGAATTAATTTGTGGTGTGTGTCCGATAACCTTAGAAAAGGGGCTGCTTTAAATGCGGTGCAAATAGCCGAATTATACTTTGAGAATATGGACAAATTAGAGAGTAAGATAAGTAATTGATTCAGTTATCAATAAAAGAAATTGACCCAAATTTGATCACTAATGCTTCCTTGGATCAAGCTACACCAATATTTTTCATCCGAGAGTTAAACGAGTTGAGAAAACTAATTCCTGCGAGTGATTTAAAATTCCTTAAAGCTATTAATTTCCACGGCTTTTATGGTGAGAGGATAATATTATCGGAACTTGATGGGAAAATTGGAAAAGTAATTATAGGCTGCAAAGAAAATGAGAAAATTAAGCCAGTATTTTGTATAGGAAGTCAAATTTCGAATTTACCTGATGGTACATATAGTCTTAAAAATTTACCAGATTATATGGATATTAGAGAATTATACTTAGGATTTTATTTTAGTTTTTATTCTTACAAACTTGACAAATCATCAGGTAAGAAAACTGGTAAATTATCAAAACCCAGAATATGTGAAAGTCCCTTAACTGATCATTCAAAGTTTGTATATTTTGCTGAAAGTGAATTTATAGCCAGGGATTTAATTAATTCGCCAGCTAATTATTTGGGTCCTTTGGAACTAGAAGAGTATGCAAGTAGTTTTGCTAATTTTCATCAAATGAGTTTTTCAACTATCCGTGGCACAGATTTAATAGGAGAGAATTTGCCTTTGATTCACGATGTAGGAAGAGCATCTGAGCAAGAACCTAGGCTCATAGAAATGGAGTGGGGTAAGAAAAAGGGTGCTTTTGGTGTAACACTTGTTGGAAAGGGGGTCTGTTTTGATAGTGGTGGTTTAAATTTAAAAAGTCCTGCTGGAATGAGAAATATGAAAAAAGATATGGCAGGAGCAGCTGTTGTTTTAGCTCTGGCTCATTATCTAATTAGTTCTGGTTTAGATCTGCATTTAAGGATACTGATACCGTGTGTAGAAAATTCTGTTGCAAGTAATGCTTTTAGGCAGGGTGATGTATTAAAATCAAGAAGTGGGAAGAGTATAGAAGTACAAAATACCGATGCTGAAGGGAGGCTCATATTAGCAGATGCTTTAACCTTGGCTTCTGAAGAAAGTCCAGATCTTTTAATAAGTTTTGCTAGTTTAACTGGTTCTGCTAGAGTTGCTATGGGTCCCGATCTAACCCCTTTTTTTTCAACTGATGATTATGTCGCAAATTTAGTTCAATCTAGTGGAAAGGAGTTATTGGATCCAGTGTGGCAGTTACCTTTTTATGAAGGATATCAAGAATATTTGGGATCAGAAATTGCTGATCTAAACAATGCCCCTTCGGGTGGAATGGCCGGTTCGATCACTGCAGCGTTGTTTTTGAAGCAATTCACTAATGACCACAAAAAGTTTTTACATTTTGACATATTTGGGTGGAATCAAAAGTCAAGGCCAGGAAAATCATATGGTGGATTATTACAGGGCGCTAGGGCTTTGGCGGGAGGAATTGAAAAAATTCTCAAAAGCCACGCTCAATCGTAAAACGAGCAGCTGCCTTGAGTATATATGATTTCGGGCCAAAACAATTTAGGGCCTCACAGGCCTCTTCACATAATTGGAATGTTCTTTTCTTCGCTTCATCAACACCTAATAAGGATACTAAAGTTGCTTTTCCGGCCAAATCATCTTTCCCCACTCGCTTACCTGTTTCTTCCTCAACTCCCTCGTAATCTAATAGATCATCTTTGATTTGAAAAGCCAGGCCAATCGCATTTGCATAGTTGCAAAGCTCTTTACTACTTGCTCCTCCTAAAATACTAGCAGCTTCAACAGACCATTTAAACAAAGCACCAGTCTTTAGTCTTTGTAGTTCCAAAATGTCCTTCAAACTTGATGTTCCTGAATTTTTCTCAGCATCCAAATCCTTAGCTTGACCTAAAACCATACCGTGAAAACCTGCTGCCATGGTCAGACTTTTAATCAGGTTAATTCTTATGTTTGGGTTAGGATGGGTTTTTTCTGAGCAGAGTATTTCGTAAGCATAGGCCTGGAGACAATCGCCTACCAAAATGGCAGTGGCTTCATTCCATTTTATGTGGACAGTAGGCTTTCCCCTACGCATGTCATCGTTGTCCATTGAAGGTAGATCATCGTGAACTAGTGAATAGGCATGGATTAACTCGACAGCCGCCGCCGCCTGCAGAGCTTGCTCCTTTGGAACGTCGAAAAGCTTGGCAGATTGTAAAGTCAAAAATGCTCTAAATCTTTTTCCACCACTAAATATAACGTAGTTAATTGCTTCAAATAATTTCTCATTTCCAGTACTTGGGAGAAGTTTCAAAAGTTCTGCATTTGTTTCTGAAGAAGAAATGACAAGCTCTTCCAAGAATTCTTTTGATTCAGAGCTTGTATTTTTTTTATGCGTCTTCAATTTTCAGGTCCTCAGGAGCCTTTTGTGATAGACTAATTCGTTGTATTTTTTCTTCAGCAGATTGTAGTTTTAGTTCACAGTGTTTTTTCAATTCTGATCCCCTATCATATAAAGTTATTGTCTCTTCAAGAGGGACCTCTCCAGATTCAAGCTTTTCGATTATGATTTCTAATTCTTGGAGGGCTTCTTCAAAATTCATGTCAGCGATTTCTAATTTTTCCATATTTTACTCCATCAATGCTTTTATGTGTGCTTCACAGCAGTCTCCTAGACTATTAAGTTCATATCCGCCTTCTAGAGATGACACAATTCTGTTCTTACAATTTTTTTCTGCAAATCTTTTGAGTTTTTTTGTTATATAAGTGTAATCTTCTGTTAACCAGCAGGTTTGGGAAATTTGATCACTAATGTGACCGTCAAATCCTGCGGAAAGAAGTAAAATGTCTGGGCCAAATAAACTTAATTTAGGAACAATGGTTTCATCAAATAAATTTCTTAAATTAGATCCAGATGAAAAAGGTGATACAGGAATGTTTAAGATGTTATCATTTACACCGGTCTCTTCCTCAAATCCTGTTTGAGGGAACAACATTTTTTGGTGTATTGATATAAAGAGGCAATTTGGTTCGTTCCACAGCAATTTCTGGGTCCCATTCCCATGATGAACATCAAAGTCTATGACTGCTACTCTTTCGATTTCCTTCTTTCTAAGTGCATATTTAGCTCCAATACCAACCGCATTTAGAAAGCAAAATCCCATTGCTTTTTCCTTTTCTGCATGGTGACCAGGGGGTCTGATTGCACAGAAGGCGTTTCTAATAGTATTGTTTAGAACACCGTCTATGGCAGCTATAACAGCTCCAACACCTCTTTTTGCCGATCGCAGTGTTTCAGGTGACATGAAGGTATCCGGGTCTAATTTTATTATTCCAGAAGTTGGTGCGAGATCATAAAGGGTTTCCAAATAAGTTTCAGAATGACCCAATTTTATCAGATCATCATCTGCTAGCTTTGGCTCCATCAATTTGAAGTCAGTCAAAGTCTTCGAATTTAGCTTACTCAAAATTTTATTAAGCCTGGTTTTATTTTCTGGATGCCCTGCTGGTACCATATGATTCAGACAGTCCTCATGATAAAAAAACCCAAGTTTTCCCATGATTATATTTCTCAATTAATATATTACATAAAAAGGTTTCATATTATCAAAGCTAACTATAATCTCATTTAGTAGAATTGAAATGATCTTTTTCTTTGGAGACTTTTTTGCCTGAATTACCAGAAGTAGAAACAGTTTGCCGTGGGTTGAGGCCTCACGTCGTTGGTAACCGCATTTTAAGATATCATCAATTTAGGGAAAATTTAAGATGGCAAATACCTCTGGGGATTAAAGATAAGTTGGAAGGTTCTATAATTGAGGAGCTAAATAGAAGGGGAAAATTCTTACTTTTTAAGCTCAACACAGGCAATATTTTAATAATGCACCTTGGGATGTCTGGTAGGATTCTAATTTCAGACACATCAAAGAAAAAAAAAGACTTAAAAAAACCGAAGGAGATGGGGGTTTTTTTTCACACGGTTAAACCTACCGGACCGCATGATCATGTTATAATTGATTTTTCTGACCAAAAACGGATGATTTATAATGATGTGAGACGATTTGGTGCTATTGATATATTCAAATCAGAGATAATTAGCTCACACCAGTGGCTTTCTAAACTGGGCCCAGAACCACTTACGAATCATTTTTCTTCTGAAGTTTTGAAATCTTCTATCAAAAATAAAAAGTCTTATATAAAAACAGCCCTCATGGATCAGAAGTTGTTGGCGGGGTTAGGTAATATTTACGCATGTGAGATATTATGGGAATCAAGAATTTCCCCTTTCAGGCTATGCTTAAAGATTGATGATTCTGAATGTGAGGTGTTAGCAAATTCAATAAGAGAGATATTGTGGAAAGCAATTGAAGCAGGAGGATCATCTCTCAGAGACTTTAAAAAGGTAGGCGGAGACTTGGGTTATTTTCAGAATAGCTTTAGTGTCTATTCTAGGGAAGGTCTTAAATGTAAAAGAAATGAATGTGGTTCTAATATTCAGCGAGTAAATCAGTCAGGAAGGTCCACTTTTTTTTGTTCAAAATGTCAGCAATAATGCTAATCAATATTTCTTGCAGGTTTTGGCCCCATAAATTAACCTACTCATTGTGATAAAGATTGTTAAAAAAATTATCGAGGATTTTAAAAAAAAAGATGGCATATGAAACAATATTATTAGAAGATCATGAGTCTGTTTTGTTGATTAGGTTAAACCGTCCAGAATCACTTAACGCTATAAATAAAAAAATGCTTTCTGAATTGTGCTCAGTGCTAAGCAGTGCTGACAAGGACCCTAATGTTAGGGTTGTAGTAGTTATAGGAAAAGATAAATTTTTTGCTGCTGGTGCTGACATAAAAGAAATGGAAAAAAAAGATTCTGTAGAGATGTTTTTGGAGGATTTTTTTACTGAGGAACATGATATCATTTCTTCATTTAGAAAACCTCTTATAGCTGCGGTTTCTGGTTATGCTTTGGGCGGTGGTTGTGAACTAGCAATGATGTGTGACATCATTTTATCTTCTGATACGGCAAAATTTGGCCAACCTGAGATCAATTTGGGTGTGATGGCTGGCATTGGAGGAACACAGAGATTGCCTAGAGCAGTTGGAAAATCAAAAGCAATGGACATGCATTTGTCCGGTAGATATATGGATGCTCATGAAGCAGAGCGAGTGGGATTAGTTAGCCGGGTAATGCCAGAAAAAGAATTGGAACTAGGCGCCTTGGATTTAGCTAGAAAAATATCAGAGAAATCTTTATTAACTATCCTAGCTATAAAAGAGGCCATCAAGCTTTCAGAGCAAACTAATATGTCAACAGGTATACTATTTGAGCGAAGGAAATTCCACTCACTATTTGGTAAAGAGGATCAAAAAGAAGGCATGGCAGCATTCATCGAAAAAAGAAGTCCTAAGTTTGTGGATAAATAGTTTATATTGATTGACTTGCTTTAAAAGTCTGTGTAAGCACCACATAATTATTTACTGAAAAAGAGTTTATTTATGGCAAATACCGTGTCTGCAAAAAAAAGAGTTCGACAAACGATCAAACGGACTGAGATAAAAAAATCTAGGAGGTCGAGAATAAGAACTTTTATTAGAAAAGTGGAAGAAGCAATTGAGGCAAAAGATCCAGAGGTTGCAGCAGAATGTTTGAAAGCAGCACAGCCAGAAATGATGAGAGGTGTGACTAAGGGCTTATTCCACAAAAACACTATCAGTAGAACGATTTCTCGTTTGTCATCTAGAGTGAAAGCTATAGCCAAATAAAACCTCTACATCTACATGCAAATAAATTCTAATTTTTTTTGATGTTCGCTATTCAGTCCTATTGCTCCTAAAGCTAGCAAAGTTTAATCTCAGATTAGGGAAAACGATTCTTTTGAATCTTTTCTGTAAATGAGTTTTAATCGAAACAAAATGTTGCGGAATTTGAGAGCACAAAAATGTTATGAATAGGAGCATTGGTTGAAGGATCAAGAAACCCAAAACGGCATAGATGAGATTGACCCTGATAGGGTCTATGAAACACTAGTGAGTTGCAAGAATAGCTTTTTAGTGGATGTGAGAAGTTATGCAGAGTGGAACTTTGTTGGCGTTCCTTATTCTTTGGACATGCATAACGAGGTCATATTTTGTGAATGGGCTAGCTTTCCAGAAATGAAAAAAAACCCAGAATTTTTGGAAAACGTTTTGAGGAAAGTGAGCCTTCATAAAGCCAAGAATATATTTTTTCTTTGTCGTTCTGGTGCTAGATCCTTGCAGGCAGCATTGGAAGTGAAAAATTTGATCCAACATTCTCATGAAGAATTTGATGACATTTGTTGTGTGAATGTTAGATATGGTTTTGAAGGAGATCTATCTGATAGTTTTAAGAGAGGAACTCTTAATGGTTGGAAGTATTCGAATTTGCCATGGAAGCAATTATAAATGCGAGTTAAAGGATTTTAAATGGACAAAAATTGGCAAAACGTTCGGGCTTTACTTCAGAAAGAATTGGGTGCAGGCGTATTTAATAATTGGATGAGTTCTCTTCACTACATAAATTGCGAAGAAGGCAAAGTCACATTCCATGTTCCGAGCAGTTTTATCGCAAATTGGATAGAAACTAATTATAGTGAAATAATAAAAAAGTTTTTTAGAAAAGAAGGTTTAAATGTAGATACCTTGAGTTTCGAATTTGGAAATAAACAGGGAGAACAAAAAGAGTTAGAAAATTCTGCAGAAGAAATCACTCTAAAAAGAGATAAGGTATTGTCTAAAGCAATTTCTATTAATTCTACTGATATTGAACTGCCATCTTCGCCTCTTGATAAAAGGTTTACCTTTGATCGTTTTGTTGTGGGGAAGCCTAATGAATTGGCCCATGCTGCAGCAAGGAGAGTCGCTGACGGAGGTTCGGTAACATTCAACCCGCTATTCTTATATGGGGGTGTTGGGTTAGGCAAGACGCATCTTATGCATGCAATAGCTTGGCAAACAAAAAATAGGAATCCAAATACAAGAATGCTATATCTTTCCGCTGAACAGTTCATGTATCGGTTTGTTCAAGCGTTAAGATTTAAAGACATGCATGGGTTTAAGGAGTTGTTTCGCTCGGTTGATATTCTTATGGTTGATGATGTTCAGTTCATAGCCGGAAAAGAAAGCACCCAAGATGAATTTTTTCATACATTTAATGCCCTTGTTGAGCATGGCAAACAAATTGTTATTTCAGCAGATAGAGCACCAGGAGAAATTGACGGTTTGGAAGACCGGATTAAATCAAGATTGGCATGGGGGCTAGTAGTGGATTTGCACCCAACGGATTATGAATTGAGGTTGGGTATTCTTCAGTCAAAGGTTGAAATTCAAAGTAAACTTCATCCTGGGATTCAGATTAGCTCTGGGATTTTAGAATTTTTAGCTCATCGGATTTCTTCAAATGTCCGCGTTTTGGAAGGCTCTCTTACTAGGCTTTATGCTTATGCTTCATTAGTAGGTAGGGAAGTAGATATTGATATGGCTCAAGAGTGTTTAGCTGATATTCTAAGAATATCTGAAAGAAAAGTTACAATAGATGAAATTATTAGAAAAGTTTCAGAACATTATAATCTCCGAATGAGCGACATGATTTCAGCAAGAAGATCAAGAGTAGTTTCTAGACCTAGACAAGTGGCCATGTTCTTAGCAAAAACACTTACTTCTAAATCTTTGCCTGAGATAGGTCGGAGATTTGGAGGTCGTGATCACACTACAGTAATTCATGCTGTTAAGAGAATTGAGGATCTAAAATATAAAGATCTTCAAATAGCTGAAGAAGTAGAAATTCTCAGAAGAATGTTAGAAGCTTAAGGTGGAATTCAATTGAAAATAGGTTAATTTTTGTAGTAGAATCTGAGTGGGATTAGTAGGCGGTATGTTATGAAGGCTAGTATTGAACAGACTGAACTTTTTAAAGCTATGGGAAGAGTACAATCCATAGTAGAAAAAAGAACAACAATTCCCATTCTTTCAAATGTGTTGATAGAGGCTCGGGATGATCAATTATTTTTGCGTACTACAGATTTAGATATAGAAGTTTTGGATAAAGTGAAGGCAGTTGTTGAAATTCCTGGGGCTTTAACTGTTGGGGCAAATACCTTTCATGAAATTGTTAGAAAACTTCCTGATGGATCCTTAATACAATTAACTGGGAATGCAGGTTCTAATCAGTTAGAAATATCGGCATCTAGATCACGTTTTTTTCTTTCTACTTTGCCAAAGGAAGATTTTCCAGTTATGGCTTCTGAAGATTATGAAAATGAATTTGTTGTTGCTGCTAAAGTTATCAAGAGGCTTTTTGATAAATCAAAGTTTGCTATGTCTTCAGAAGAGACTCGTTATTACCTAAACGGTGTATATTTTCATCCATGTGAAGAAGGGGGGAGTCATTTTTTGCGGGCAGTAGCAACAGATGGTCATAGATTGGCTCAAATAGACGTTGATCCGCCTGAAGATATGAAGCTATTCAGTGGCGTAATAGTGCCTAAAAAAACAGTTTCTGAATTAAGAATGGTACTAGAAACAGGAAGTGATGACATCACTATTTCAGTATCAAATAATAAAATCAGATTTTCAAATCATAATTTGACCCTGACTTCAAAAGTTGTAGATGGAACATTTCCAGATTATAAGAGAGTTATACCTGCGAACAACGAAAAGAAAATGAAAGTTAATGCAGCAGATTTTTCAGAAGCGGTAGATCGTGTTTCGACAGTGAGTTCAGATAGGTCCCGTGCGGTGAAATTGTCTCTCAACTCAGGCAAATTACATCTGTCAGTTAATTCTCCAGAAAATGGAAAAGCGGAAGATGAATTATTGGTTGATTACTCAGATGAACCATTAGAGATTGGTTTCAATGCTAGGTATTTACAAGAATTGACCTCGCAGGTTGATAGCGAAAGAGTTGAATTTAGCTTCCAATCGTCAGGTGACCCTGCTTTGGTGCAGGATGTTGATGATACTGGTGCTATCTATGTAGTAATGCCGATGAGAGTTTAGATTAACTTGAAGGCCGACTTGTGGATAACCAGCATTTAAGAAGCTTGAGGTTAAGAAATTTTAGATCTCATGAGAGGTTAGATTTGGAATTCAACTCAAATTTTATTTTTTTTTCTGGACCCAACGGGATAGGTAAAACAAACATTCTAGAAGCAATATCGTTGTTTTCTCCTGGCAGAGGATTACGTTTTGCTAATTCTGATGAATTAAGGGCTATTTCGGGGTTAGGCAATTGGAATGTTTTTTCTTTATTTGAAGTGGAAAAAGAGTTTTTTGAAATAGAAATAGGTGCAGAAAATAATGGAAAAAAGACTATTAGGGTAGATGGAAAAAGAAAACCTTTAAATTATGTTGGGAGTGTTTTGAAAATTATTTGGCTAACGCCGTCAATGGATCGTTTGTGGACAGGTAGGTCCTTTGAAAGAAGAAGATTCCTAGATAGAATGGTGATGAGTTTTTTCCCCAACCATCCAAAAGACTGTTTATTCTATGATCATGCTTTGCGCCAACGGAATCAACTTCTCAAAAATAATGAAACTGATGTTTCCTGGTTTTTAGCTATTGAAAAACAATTAGCTGAAGTGGGACATAGAATTGATGTTAATAGGAGAAAAGTCATTGATATTTTAGTTCAAGCACAAAATATTAAAGAAGCGGAATCATTTTTTCCCTACTTGGAAATGCATTTGAGCGCACCAGAAATTTCAGATTCTGAAGATTTTCTTGAGACTTTAGTAAATAGTCGGGCAAAAGACAGGATTTCTGGTAGGACACTAATAGGTCCCCATAGATCTGATTTATTAGTAAGACACAGTTCCAAGAATATCGAAGCTAAATATTGTTCCACCGGAGAGCAAAAATCACTTTTACTATCCTTGTTTGTGGCAAATGCTTTAGCGATATGTAATCAATTTGGTAAACCCCCAATTATATTGTTAGATGAAATAGTGGCCCATTTAGATCAAGATAATCTGGGAAACTTGTTTAGTCATTTGCAAAAAATTAAGGCCCAAATATTCTCTACAGGAACTGAGAAACGTAGCTTTCAAGATCTAAATCTTGATTCTCTTTTCATTGATTTGAGAAATACATCAGAAGGCGTGGGCTGCTTCATTAGTTGAAACTTTTGCTAATAAGAAATAAACCGGTTTCTGAGGCGTGACATAGCTATAGAAATTGTTTACGATATTACTAAGGAATTTATAGTGAAAAATGAGCAGATAGAAAATAGTTACGACGCAGATTCAATAAAGGTCCTGAAAGGGCTGGAAGCAGTCAAGAAGCGCCCTGGAATGTATATAGGGGATACTGATGATGGATCTGGTTTACATCACATGGTGTATGAAGTCGTGGATAATTGTGTGGATGAAGCTTTAGCTGGGCACTGTAATGAAATCTCTGTTTCTCTAACGGGAGGTTCAAATGTGACAGTAGTCGACAATGGACGTGGGATCCCCACTGATATCCATCCGGAGGAAGGTATTTCTGCTGCAGAAGTTATCATGACCCAATTACATGCTGGTGGTAAATTTGACCAGAACTCATACAAAGTTTCTGGAGGCCTGCACGGAGTAGGAGTTTCTGTTGTAAACGCTCTATCGGAGCATCTGGAGCTTAGAATTTGGCGGGATGATCAGGAACACGTAGCACTTTTTGAAAATGGAGCAACTGTGAAACCCTTGGCGGTTGTTGGTCAAGCAAAATCAAGGTCAGGCACCCAAGTGACTTTTCGCCCTTCAGCAGATATTTTTTCAAACATTAATTTTAGTTTTAAGATACTGGAGGCAAGACTAAGAGAACTAGCCTTTCTTAATGCAGGACTTACAATTATTTTGGCAGATGAACGGCAAAAGGAGAACAAAAAAATCAAGATGCAGTATGAAGGAGGGGTGTGTGAATTTGTGAAATATATAGATAAATCACGCTCATCTTTAATTTTGGAACCTATTTTTATTTCGGGTGTGAGAGACAACATCCAAATTGATGCCGCACTTTGGTGGAATGATGGCTATAATGAAAATGTTTTCCCTTTTACTAACAATATACCACAAAGAGATGGTGGAACACATTTGGCTGGGTTAAGAGGTGCATTAACGCGCACAATAAATACATACTTTTCGCAAATTGGGCCTGGAAAGAAAGACAAAGTTTCTTTATCTGGTGATGACTCAAGGGAGGGCCTTACATGTGTTTTATCAGTAAAGGTTCCAGATCCAAAATTTTCATCTCAAACAAAAGACAAATTAGTTTCTTCAGAAGTTAGACCTGCTGTAGAAAGTTTTTTGAGTGAGAAAATTTCAGAGTGGTTTGAGGAGAATCCTTCAGAAGCAAAGATTGTCATTTCCAAGATAGTTGAATCCGCATTGGCAAGGGAGGCTGCTAGGAAGGCTAGAGAACTTACCCGCAGAAAAAGTGCAATGGATATAGCTAATTTACCTGGTAAATTAGCTGACTGCCAAGAAAAAGATCCTACCAAGTCTGAATTATTTATTGTTGAAGGTGATAGTGCTGGTGGTAGTGCCAAGCAGGGAAGAACAAGAGTGAACCAGGCAGTATTGCCTTTAAGAGGAAAAATACTGAATGTCGAAAAGGCCAGAAATGATCGAATGCTTTCCAGCCAAGAAATTGGTACTCTAATTACAGCTTTAGGCACTGGCATTGCAGATGAATTCGATATATCCAAACTGAGATACCATAAAATAATAATCATGACTGATGCAGATGTTGATGGTGCTCACATTCGGACTCTACTGTTAACTTTTTTTTATCGTAAAATGGAAGAATTATTAAAAGCAGGCTATCTTTATATAGCACAGCCACCATTATATAAGGTTAACCGAGGAAAATCGGAAGTTTATCTTAAGGATGATGCAGCACTCCAGAATTATCTAATAGAAATGGGTGTTGAGGAAGCAACGTTGCATTTTGGTGAAGGTTCAAGTGTGGCAGGTGCCGATTTAAAACGAGTAGTCCAATTGACAAAACGAATAACTAAGCTCTTAACCAATTTGAATTCGAAAGTTCCAAGCTTTATTTTTGAGCAAGTTGCAATGGCTGGTGGTTTGAGACCAGATCTTCCTCCTGTGGAGAAAGAGGATATAGGTAAAAAAATCTCTGACCGCCTAGATTTCATTTCAAAAGAATTTGAGAAGGGTTGGATTTGTAACTATACTGAAGAAAATGAATTGGAAATTCATCGCACTCTTAGGGGAGTAACTCAGAAATATATTCTTGATAATGAAACTTTAACTCAAAAAGAGGCTGGTATGCTTCACAGATTAAAGGATGAAATGCTTGAAACATTCGAGAAAGAGGTGGTTTATCAGAAAAAGGAGAAAGATTGCAAAGTTAATTCGCCGTCAGAGTTATTAACCTTAATTTTGAAAGAGGGTGAAAAAGGTTTAACTTTACAAAGGTATAAGGGATTAGGTGAAATGAATGCAGATCAATTATGGGAAACAACCCTTGATCCAGCTGCTAGAACTCTTTTGCAGGTGCAAATAAAACACACTACAGAGGAAAAGAGCACTTTTTCTGATTTGATGGGTGATGATGTTGAACCAAGGCGTATTTTCATACAGGAACAGGCTTTAAATGTTTCAAATTTAGATTTTTAGATTCTTGGTTACCTTTGATATTTGTATAAGTATGATGGCCAACATTAAAGTGATTATGCCCAATATGTCATTGGTGGTAATGGTTTCAGCTAAAACTAATGCGGCTATTAAAACTCCCATGGGTGGATTTAAAAAGTGAAATGAAGATGCTCTAATTACGCCTTCTTTCCTGACTAAATTAAACCAGATTATAGTTGCAATCAAACCTGGAAAAAAACAAGTATACAAAAAAGCTAGAACAAAAGGGGTTGAAAATTGAACATCCCAAGGTTCTATAATGAATGAAATTAAAATTAATGGAAAACCTCCAACAAGCATTTGTAGACTGACTATTCTCAAGAGCTGACTTTTCTGGGAAATGGTATTTCTAACTAATAATGTGGCCAGTGCAAGCGCTAATGCACCTATTAAGCATAGAATTATACCAATTAGGTTTGAAAGAATTAAGATTTTTTGACTTAATATTATCCAACACCCAATTAAACCGCAAAGCATTCCAACAACTCCTAGGAAACCAATTTTTTCAATTCGTATAATCCATGAAATTAAGGCTACAAATATAGGTAGCAAGCTTGCTATTATCACAGCCAAGAAGGCATCAATATTTCCCATGGCAACGAAATTAAGACCCAGATAGATGCTATTTTGACAAATACCAAAACCTATTAAAGACAACCATTCAAGCCGGTTCAAGCCTATTTTTGTAAAAAAAATTCTTGAGATAGTTAAACCAATTAGGCCAGTCAAGAAAAACCTAACTGCTAATGCTAACAATGGGGGTGCATATTCCACGATAATTTTAGCTGAAGTGAATGCACTTGACCACAGCGCCACAAATACCAGGCCCATGATCATGGATTTTGGATTCATGTATTCTTTGTTTTTTGGAGCAAATTAGATGCGAAAAGCCACTTAAGCAAGTGGCCTTCCTGGACATTCGAATTTTAAGGATTTATCACGTCTTTGAGTGCTTTTGCGATTGAAACTTTAACTACTCTATCAGCAGCCTTTTTCATCTGCTCTCCAGTGGCTGGATTTCGCACCATTCTTTCTGGGCGGGCTCGGCAAGAAAACTTTCCGATGCCTGGTAAGGTTACGGCACCTCCGCCTGCAACTTCTTTGCTAATTATTGCAGACAAGGCATCTATCATTCTATTTGCTGATGCTTTGTCAGAACCAGTCGATTCTGCTAGATTGGCTACAAGTTGACTTTTAGTCATTGGTTTGTTTGTCATTTTTTCCACCCTTTTTAATCTCTTTTTAAGACTTTTGATCTAAGCCTCACTATTGAGTACAACGAATTTGAGGGTAATTTCAATCCTTCTTTTTATTATAATGTTATTTTTTTCTTCCATTTGCACCCACTGCGATTAAATTTGTGATTTTGAAGGCACAAATTAGGTTTAACTAATAAGTGAAACTGAGTTTTGGCCATGGAAATTCGTATTAAAAACGGAGTTTCGTAAAAATATTTACTGCTAAAGAATGGGAATACAACAATATATTTTTTTTTAGAAAAAAATTACACTTAATGCAAGAAAACCCCAGCGAAGAACTGGGGTTTTCTTGGAGGAAAGGGCACTAACTTTTAGAAAAATCAGGATAAGCATCCATTCCTAATTCGCTACTATCCAAACCATTCAATTCGTCTTCTTCACTCACTCTTATTCCCATGATGGTATCAAGTGCATACCAGATAAGAAGCGACAAAAGAAAAACAAAGATGCAGATGGAAGCAGTTCCTATTATTTGCGCCCCTAAGCCACCATTACTAAATGCAACCGCAAGAGTACCCCAGATTCCTGCAACTCCATGGACGGAAATTGCCCCGACGACATCGTCTATCTTTAATTTATCTAATAAAGGTACCGTAAAGACAACAATCACTCCCCCGATCGCTCCTATTAATGTGGCTCCTCCGATTGAGGGGGCCAGTGGTTCAGCTGTAATTGAAACTAAGCCAGCTAAAGCTCCATTTAAAACCATGGTCAGGTCAATTTTCTTATACATGATTTGGGTTAAAATAAGTGCTGCTAGGGCTCCACCTGCGGCGGCAGTATTAGTATTTGTGAAAATTCGAGACACATCAGCCGCATCCCCAATTGTTCCTAGCGCAAGCTGAGAACCACCATTAAAACCAAACCAACCAAGCCAAAGTATAAAAGTACCTAATGTGGCAAGAGGCATATTAGATCCTGGCATAGGTGTAATGGTACCATTTTCTTTATATTTTCCTAATCTCGGTCCAAGAATGATTGCTCCAGCCAAGGCAGCAGATGCCCCTGCTGCATGCACTAAAGTTGAACCAGCAAAGTCCTTAAAACCTATTTTATACAACCATCCTTCACCCCACTGCCAAGATGCTGCGATAGGGTACAGGAACGCAGTTAGTAAAATAGTGAAAATTAGAAAAGGCCACAACTTCATTCTTTCAGCTATAGTACCTGAAACAATAGATGCCGTGGTAGCACAAAACATGAGTTGAAAAAAGAAATCTGAGCCAGTTGAGTAACCCCCAAGTTCATCAAAACCTTTGAGTCCTACGGGATCAAGAGTAGCTATAGATAATATTGGTCCCAGATATCCACTGAGCCACCACCCGTCTTCACCAGGATACATCAAGTTATATCCCACCAAATAATAAGCGATAGCTGCTATAGAAAACAAAGCCACATTTTTTGTTAATTGTGTAGTTACATTTTTTGATCTTACAAGTCCTGCTTCCAACATGGCAAAACCAGCTGCCATCCACATTACCAGAAAACCACCTATCAGAAATAGGAGGGTGTTTAGAATGAAAACGGTGTGGTTTGATACAAGCTCAGAACTCAATTCTTCCGCTGACAGAGCTTTGGCTGTTAGAGTGCAGGCAATTATTGTTGTTATTAGTATTTTTAATGATTTAAACATTTGGTCCTCGATTATTAGATTATTATCTTAGTTATTTGATTTTTATCAGATGGCATTCTCACCGGTCTCACCTGTTCTGATCCGTAAAGCATCCTCCACATTCAAGACAAAAACTTTACCATCACCAATTTTTCCAGTTTTGGCTGTTTCTGAAATTACTTCTATTGCCTTAAGAGAGTTATTATCTTGAACTACTAATTCTAGACGGATTTTTGGGATGTAATTCACTACATACTCAGCTCCTCGATACATTTCAGTATGCCCACCCTGGCGACCATATCCTTTGATTTCAGATACCATCAAGCCCTGGACCCCAATCTCAGTAAGCTTTTCTCTTACTTCCTCAAGCTTAAAAGGTTTGATTACTGCAATAATTAGTTTCATATTTTTTTCCTGTGTTAATTCAAGTTAGATTATTTTAGGAATACTTTTGAAAGACTGTGAACCCAAGAGAATAGAGCTAAAAAAGAAAGCTAAATGCGTTTAATGCTTAAATATTAACCATTAAATAGAATGTGCTTAATAATTAAGCACAAAAATTCATTTGTATTTGGATATCAAAATAACTTAGATCTAATGGCGTGAAACAAGTGATAAAACA
>PACC02000085.1 GCA_002699695.2 Paracoccaceae bacterium
AAAAGATAACAAAAAGTCATATTTCATTCATCCCTTGTTTAAATGAATTGTAAAGTATCTTTTTAATTAAGTTTGGGGACAAGCATGTTTTACTATTTACGGACATATTTGAAAAGATCTCCATAATGCTTTTGTCCCACTATTTTTGATTATAAAAGTTTAACAATCAGAATTATTTAGTTTTTTAAAGGAAGCAGGTGCCGGTGATAGGAAGCACCTTTGATTGTAACCTCAATACTCCTTAAAGATTCTATAAGCATTCTTTAGGATTTCAATGATAAATGTCCTACCCTTTGTCCTAACCAGACTTAAATGGCCCTTAATTTATAGTAACTTTTAAAGAAGTAATAATCCTTTAGATAGGAGCTTTTTCAAATAGGTCACCTGCAGTATCAATCACTGCGTCTATTTTTCCAACCTCTTCACATATACCCATGATTGTAGGGCTGTCTTTGAATGGGTCACCCCCAAAAGCATCTCTCAATAGACCAAAACCAGCTGTTTCTCGCACAGTACGAACGCAGGTATATAAAAATATGTCTGCATAGGAACAACTCGAACCGATTAAAAACGGTCTGTTTTTGTTGGAAGATAGGTGTTTTTCTAAAAAACTAGCTCGAATATTGTGCAGTTTTGTAAGATTCGCTATGCCAGTTTCTTTTCCTCCATCAGCAAGAGTGTCTGTGAGACGTAAGTTTCTCCAAAAGGGCTCATTATGGCCTGTTATGATATCGTGAAATGGAGAAAGAACAAAAGAGTAATAATCTTGCGCCCAGCTCCAATACATATTCGCAAGTGCTGAGTCTTCTGGACTCTTAGGCGTTAAAGGTCCAGGATATTTTGAGACAAGATACAGAATGATGGCCATTGAATCATTTAATTCAAGCCCATTGCTATGATCTTTCATCCAGGGAACAGTACCAAATGGTGCCTCATTGTCTTTGTCAAAATCGTCGCCCATCGGCTTAGAAAGCATGTAATTGCATGTGATATTGTGCATTTTGCAAACTATCTTTATCTGTAAACCTCTTCCCACAACAGGTAAGTATGCTAGATCAATTTCTTTCATTTTTCTAATCTCCAATAGAACTATGCTACTAGTTTAAACGGTTACTATATTTGGTGCAATATCGAATTCCCAAAATTTACTTCAAGTAATCACACTTTATGATTTGAATAATATCTTTGCAAAAATAATCATCTTTGATTGTAACCTCAACACTCCTTAAAGATTCTATAAACATTCTTTAGGATTTCAATGATAAATGTCCTACCGTTTGTCCTACCCTTTTAGATCACAAAACGTAAACAATCAGAATTCTTTGGGTTTTTTAAAGAAAGCTGGTGCCGGTGATAGGACTTGAACCTACGACCCCATCATTACGAATGATGTGCTCTACCAGCTGAGCTACACCGGCATTTTTTCAGATTACAGGCTTGTTTATACTTTATCCAGAATTTTCAGAATTTTCTGGTACTACTTGAACCCGTTCAATGAGTCTCTTTGACGAACTTACTATACCTTCAGAAAAATCAAATTTTATTAGTATCTCTTCATCAGGCTCAAGAATTTCAATAATTGGCAAATAATCTATCTCTTTAATAGCTTTCTTCATTGATTTGCAAGCTACTCTGTGAAGTTGTTCATTGGTCATTTTTGCTAAAGGATCTAAAATTCTCCTCTGGTCAAGGTTATCTATTTCTAGACATCTAATCCGTCCCATAATTCTGCCTTCTGAATTTATTTTTAAAACCAACCGCGGTTTTAAATAATCTATCCCAGGAATAGCCCAAAAAGCTTTGTATGGCCAATGCGGTCTAAATAAATCTGTCAAAGATTTAGGTGATTCTTCTGCAAAGGATTCAGAAAATCCATTACAAAAAGTTAGGATTCCCACAAAAATTGAAATGAACATTTTTCTATATAAAAACATTTAATGCTACGGTTTTAGACTTTGCAATTTACTTTATGTTAAGGAGTGCATAGCTTTATTATCTAAAGATTTCCACTTAAAATTTAAATTCATTAGTATTTTAATTTAAATTATTTTTTCAAAAAAACCAAATATGCAACAAGTAATTGAAATCACAGCACCTTTTTTTGCTCTTATATTTCTTGGCACAATACTCAAGTCTATAAAATTCTTGGATGAGCAGAAAACAATTTTCTTATCCCGATTTGCATTTTATATCCTTATGCCCACCATGTTATTCTCCAATATTTCTAAAACCTACTCAACTGATTCCTTTGATTTTGAATTTCTTCTTTGCTACGAAGCTGCAACAATTATGCTAATACTCATTACTGTCTTATCAGGTAAAATATTCAATAAAAACCTGTCAAAAAGTACTATTATGGGTTTAAACATTTCCTATCCTAATTATGGTTACATAGGTATTCCAATGTCTTTAGTTGCTTTTGGAAAAGAAGCCGCTCTGCCACTAGCATTTATTTTGTTGGTAGACACGATAGTGTTATTGACTTGTTCGTCTTTCTTCATCGCTATTTCCGAAAAAAAATCATCCTTTATTGATCTGATTTATAAACTGGTGAGAAGAATAATCTCTCAACCATTACTGGTTGCTGTTTGCTTTGGCATGTTCTTTTCCCAATTGAAAATCAATATTGCGTCACCAGTGGAAGTATTTATTGAAACAGTCGCAGGTGCAGCTGCACCAGTAGCATTAATTGCATTAGGTGCCTCAATTACTTTGAAATTTCCAGCAGACCAAAAAATTGATTTAGTGATAATTTCAGTTGGTAAATTAATATTACATCCGTGTCTTGTAGTTTTAATATTCTTTCTATGGCCAACAGAAAAAACTGTATGGCTTCAAACGGCTATATTATGTGCTTCTTTACCTGTTGCCGCTAATGTTTTTGTTCTTGCCGAATATTATGGAGTCTTCAAAAGGGAAAGTGCAAATTCCATAGTTATTACAACAATTCTATCAACATTCACCCTTCCTATTGCTCTGTATTTTGTGTTGAATATTACTTAGTACAAAGTAAGGTTTTAAAATGAACAAAAAGAACATAATAAACGAACTTTTTAATATCGAAGATAAAATAGCTATAATCACTGGAGGAGGCAGTGGAATTGGTAAAATAATTACTGAAGTTCTCGCTTTTTCGGGATCAAAGGTCTATATAACAAGTAGAAAACTAGAAACAATTCAAAAGACTTCACTTGAAATAAATGCTAAAAACCCACGACACAAAGTTGAATATTTCTGCTCTGATTTAAGTTCAGAAATGGGAATAGAAAAGTTAGTTAGGCATTTTGAGACGAAGGAAGAACACTTAGATATTTTGATCAATAACTCAGGTGTCTCCTGGGGGGCTCCATTGGGAGAATTTCCGTACCATGCGTGGGACAAAGTAATGAAAGTAAATGTGACAGCCCTTTTTCATTTAACTCAATGCTTGTTGCCTAAGCTTGCATCGAAAGCCAGCCTAGCCTACCCATCAAGAATAATTAACATTGGGTCAGTAATGGGTACAGCAGCATTAGCTGATGGGCCCTACTCCTATTCCGCATCAAAAGCTGCGGTGCATCAAATCACCAGAATACTTGCTAAGGAATTGGCCAGACAAAAAATTACCGTTAATGCGCTTGCACCTGGACCTTTTTTATCTAGAATGACTGAGTTTGCTGTGGGTAACAAAGAAAAAGAACGTAAAGTTTCTAAAAATGTTCCTATCGGTAGGATAGGCCATCCCAATGATATTAAAAGCTCTATTTTGTTTCTCTGCGGTCCAGGTGGTAGTTATGTCACTGGAGCCATTTTACCCCTAGATGGCGGAATACATGTTGCAACAGGTCCTGAAATATTTGAATGAATTTTCTTTCATTCATTCTTATAAGCACCATTTTTATTTTCTTGATCTCTAGAAATTTCCGGTTTTTCATCATTTGAAATAATCTCTTCATCGGGAGAATAACTGGGTTCTTTTTCTGATTTTCCAATAATCATTGGTAAAAGTGCATCACTTTCAGAGAAAATCTTGTTAGTTTCAGGTAAACCCCAAACATAAGTATCAAAACCACTACATTTAGGACAAAAAGGACTCCAATCACTCACATTATTACAAGAATTACAAAACCAAACTGGAGGCCTTGATGCTGAAAAAGCTTTGGACAACCAACCTTGAATTATTTCTTCTGACGCACCTGATCCCTTTTCAATTGCTGCCATTAATATAAAGGTTTGACTATCGGGTTTTTCATTTATCAGCTTGACCAGTATCCTCCTTGCAGCAGGAAAATCCTCCGTTGCTAATAAAAGCTCCGCCTTCGTTACCTTTACAATATTGTTGTTATTTAAATTATTGAAAAGTACTTTAAATCTCTTTAACCTATCATGTGGTGTTTCATCTGGTAAAAGTTCTGCAAAAGATTTTGCTAAATCTGGATGAGGTTCGATCCTCCAGCATGCTTTAAGCAGTTTCTCAGCATTTTTGATTTTACCAGATATTTTTTCGAGTTCACTTGCCTGACAAACAGCTGGCACCAAACTAGGACTTTTTCTAACTGATTCCCTTATTTTCTCCAATGCCAAGGGAATGTCTCCTTCAGATTTTTTTTGTTTGGCATCGGCATATAATATTAATGCCTCCTGCCTCAATCTAATTTCTCTTGTATTCTTCTCTATATTTTGCTGAGAAACTAATGTCTTTCTTGCACCAGCCCAATTTTCGAGATCACATTGAATCTTAAAAAGTGTGTTCAAAGCCTGAAGGCTCTTGGGTTTTAATAGAACAGCTTTTTCAGCGAGTTGCGATGCTACATCCATATCACCACTCTCAATCCTTGACCGAATTAGTCCCCCAATAGCAACCAGCCTCGTATCTTTGTTTAACAATAATTTTTTATATATTTTGTCTGCCTTCTGTTGATTGCCCAAGGCCTCTTCAGCTTGCGCTTCAAGTAAATGAACTATTTTTTCAAAATCAGGATTAGCTCGTGCCTTTGCTATTTCTAAAAGAACTTTTTTGTTTTCCTTCTCAGTTAAAGCAATAATAGCACTATTTAAAGCTTTCTGGCTTTTTCGATATCTAATCCTTTTGAAAAACCTTTGGAGCGCTGTATCTTTTCCCATAAGAAAAGCGACCACTGCTAAAAGGAAACCCAAAATTTTCAAACTTAACCAAAAAAGAAACCCAAAAAAGATGAGAAGAATCACTGAAATTAACAAAGAAAGTTTTAATTCTTTCTCATTTATTTCGAAAATTAGAAAACCTGGCAGATTTTCTATATAAACAAAAAAATAGGTTAGCCCACCTGCCAGAAGCAATATAATGCCACCTCTAATGAAAGAGAAAACCATATTTAATCTCTATCTTTTTTCTTCCAAGAAACTATCAAAACTTTTTTTCCATTCCATCATTACTTCTAATGCGCCTTGAGGTAATTGGTTTAGTTCATCTAACACCTTTTCATAATCTCTCACATTAAGTGCCGCTTCTGCTCTTGATAGTATAGCATCGACTGAATTTCCCTCTTGAGGTGTCAAAGATCTTTGCACAAAAACTAGTTGGAATTTGTTTAGAATAGAATTAAAAAATCCATCCTTTTTCTTAGCTGTCATATCCTGTTTAATAGCATTATAAGCGTACTCAGAAAATTCCTTCGCTATTAATGTGAAATCTTTTGGAGTAATGTCTGAACTCAATTTCCCTGGGTTAGTTTCTGAATTAAAAATAGTTTTATTTCTAGTTTTGACCAACCTCTTTAAATCTAAAATCTCTTCACTTATAGATTTTGAAAAAATTTCTAAACCTATTTTTCCAGTTAAGGTTTCTAAAGATAATTCCAATTCCTTAAGTTTTCTTCTTACTTCAGGATCAACATTATTTTTTTGAGCCTGTGTCTGATCTAAATGCTGAAAAGAACTCAGGACTCCATTCACTTTCTCTTCCATATCTTTCCTAAACTGTTTGATCCCTCTGTCCAACATTAATCCAACTTTTCCTTCACTCATTGGTTGAGGGAAACGTTCCAATTCTTGTTTAATTTCTACAATTTTTTCCTCTAGTAAAATCAAATCAGCATTAATTTTGGATTCCAAATTCTTATTAGACTTCTTAATTATCAAACCCAATCGGCCTTCACTTATTGGTGCGGGCATATCTTCCAGCCTTTGGATCAGTCCATTTAATTTACTGTCATGTTCTAAGATAATTTGATAAAACCATACACTTAATGAGAAAAAAAGCACGACAGCAATCACTAGTAAACTGCCCAGGAAAATAATTAAGGGGTCTTTCTTTTTGCTTCTCAATTCCTTGTAAGAATTGTTCTTACTAGACATTTCTACATTTAAAGAATCTTCTCTTTCTCCAGGGGGCTCACTGCCAGTTTGAGCTTTAGATGTTCCCCTATTTTCATCATCTTTTTGCGGCCCAATCTCTCTTGCCTTCTGAACCTTTCTTCTACCATTAGCAGGCTTATTATTAGCTTTCATAAATTGACTCCTAAAGCTAGTTAATGCTGGCGAACAACTTCTTCATGATAAACTAATTTCATGATTTCCCTTGTAGTTGGTTCAGACGCTACCCTAATCTTATAATCATCTTGTACCTGAGTTTTAAGAACCTCTTGAGCTACTCTATCACTAATACAAAAAAACAAGAAGTCCTCCGGAAATTTTTTAAAGTAATGGCAAAAATTCTTTGCCACATTGGCAGAAAAAAAAATAACTCCTCCTACGTCTTCCTTAGTAAGGGAGTTTCTGATTTTCCCAGCCAATTTCAGTTTCTTTTGTCGATAAACAATCGTTTCATGAACTTTGTAGCCAAATTTTTCTAATTCTAATTTAAGATCATAAGATACTTCTTTACCTCTTAAATAATGAAGATTGGAATTTTTGTCTCCAACTTTTAGCGATATTAGTTTTGCTAGGTTTGAAGCATTTCCAACTTCCGGATAAAAAACTTTATCAAAACCCCTTTCCATTGCAGCAAGCGCAGTAGATTTACCAACACAAAACATGTATTTATTTACAACGTTTTCAGAACTAGGTATAGCTTGAATGGCGTACCTCGAAGTACAAATTAAATAATCTAAATGTAGTTTTTCTTTAGGTTTTCTCTCAAGAACTATTTCAAAAAAAGATAGAAATCTGAAAGATTGATTAACATCTATATTAGGATAAAGCTCTGAAAAGGTCTGAACAAATTCTTTATTGTCTGCATTGACCCTAGTTAGAATTATTGGCTTTTTAAAAGAAAGAGTCACCAATCTTTCCTTTTAATTCTCTACCCGCTCTTTCTCCTAATTCAATTGGGTTTAAAGCCGAGCCTTTCCAGGATCCAGATATTACCTCTGATCCATTCACTCTTAAAATTTCCCCTTTAAAAATGATTTCACTCCCTTCCAATTTAGAATAGGCCCCTATAGGTGTACGACATGAACCATCTAAAACTTTTAGAAAAGCTCTTTCAACCATCACTTGTATTTCTGTTCCTTTATCATTGAGAGGAGAAAGAATAGAGGTCATCTCTTCATCATCAACTCTCTGCTGGACCCCAATGACCCCTTGCGCCACCGCCGGCATCATAATTTCAGGTGAAATTGGTCTGACTAGTTTATTCATACCCAAACGTAACAAACCTGCACAGGCTAAAAATGTTGCTTCAGCTACTCCAGATTCCAATTTTTTCAACCTAGTTTGTACATTTCCTCTGAACTCCACTAACCTAACATCAGGTCTTTTATGAAGAAGTTGAGCACGCCTTCTCAAACTTGAAGAACCTACTGTTGCTCCTTTAGGTAAATCATCAAGATTCTCATATTTTAAGGACATAAATGAATCTCTAAAATCTTCTCTTTTGAGAAAAGTCTTTATTTCTAAACCTTCTGGAAAGATAGTGGGCATGTCCTTCATCGAATGTACAGCCAAATCTATTTCATGGCTCAAGAGTTGGTTCTCTATTTCTTCAGTAAAAAGACCCTTTCCCCCAATCTCAGTAAGTGGCCTATCTTGGATCTTGTCGCCTTTAGTATTGATGGTAATTATTTCTATACAGTCTTCCAATATATCACTGGAAAGAGATATTTTTTTTTTAACTTCAAAAGCTTGAGCCAAAGCTAAGGGCGATCCTCTAGTACCGATTTTAAGATTTCTTATTTTAAAGTCTCTTTTTTTTAATTCACTTACCATAACTATGGTGATATCTCGATTATATTAAAGATACAAGAACTCACTTATGAAAAAAAAAGCTTCATTAATTTTAGGGATAGAAAGTAGTTGCGATGATACTGCTGCTTCCATATTACGTTACACAAAATATAAAAATGATAGTCAGACAGAAATTCTTTCTTCAATCGTACTGAACCAAAACAATCTCCACCAGCATTTTAGAGGTGTAGTGCCAGAAATAGCTGCTAGAGCGCATAGTGAGAGATTAGATTCTTGCACTAAAAATGCTTTGCAGGAGGCGAAAATCATGATTGACGAAATTGATCTAATAAGCGTTACTTCAGGGCCTGGTTTAATTGGAGGTCTTTTATCAGGTATTATGTTTGCAAAGGGATTGGCTCAAGGGTTAAACAAACCCTTACTAGGCATTAATCACTTGGCAGCGCACTGTCTTTCAGTAAAAATGGTTCATTCCATTAGTTTTCCTTATTTGACTTTGTTGGCTTCAGGTGGTCACTGCCAATTCTTGATTGTTGAAAATATAGATGTATTTACTCGTCTCGGAAGTACCATAGATGATTCTCCTGGAGAATGTTATGATAAAATAGCAGCATTCCTGGGTCTTGGATATCCAGGAGGTCCCCATATAGAAAAACGTGCAT
>PACC02000051.1 GCA_002699695.2 Paracoccaceae bacterium
GCCTCCCGAAAGAGGCCGCTCGACTTGCATGTATTAAGCCTGCCGCCAGCGTTCGTTCTGAGCCAGGATCAAACTCTCAAATTAAAAACATTCATCATACTGCGTATGATTTTGTTTCTTGAAAGACGACCTTGCACATATCGCACTGTAATCAAATTGATCACAGTGCAGTCATGATTTGAATAAATTCAAATCGTGAAGCTGACAAACTGCATTATCGGAATTAATCCTAACAGTCGATATTCACAGGATCGTTCATCGTAATTAAAACCAAACCATCCTTGAATCTCTTCAGTCTTTATAAACAAATTTCAAAGAGCATGAGCCCACCGCCTAGCACACTTTCTGCTAAATACAAATGGCCCCATTATGCGCAGAATCGAATCTATTCAACGCCAGTTCGGATTGAATACGTACTTATTAAGAATCATGCAAGAACTTTTTTATTAAATTAATGTTTTTTATAGTTTTTCTGAACCAACGCTTGAGTATAAAATTAAGCTCTTTTTCTACTCAGCGAGGCTCCTCGTTCATTTGCAAGAAATTATTCTCAGCAGAAATCATAAAATTAGTTCCCTCTTTTATTCCCCCTGAAAGTAATCCTTCAGCAAACCTGTCCTGCACTTCTTTTTGAATCAATCTTTTTAGTGGCCTGGCACCAAAACAAGGATCATAACCTTTTCTTGCTAGCCACTCCAGTGCTGTTTTTTCAACTCTCAAGTTAATGTTCTTTTCCCGCAACCTCTCACCAATTTCATTCATTTGGAGATTTACTATTTCTTGCATAGCCTCCAAAGGTAGATTTTTAAAAACTAAAATGTCATCCAATCGATTCAAAAATTCAGGCCTAAAAAAACTTCTCACTGTTGAAAGAACACTTTCTTCCATCTTAGATGGCTGCAATGAAGCATCTTTGCTCACAAATTCTGAGCCTAAATTAGATGTAAGTATTATGATTGTATTCTTGAAATCAACCACGTTACCATGATTATCAGTTAGTCTTCCATCATCCAAAACCTGTAAAAGAATATTAAACACATCAGGATGGGCTTTCTCAACTTCATCCAAAAGAATTACCTGATAAGGATGCCTCCGGACTGCCTCTGTTAAAGCTCCTCCTTCATCGTAACCGACATAACCGGGCGGCGCTCCTAAAAGTCGTGCAACTGAATGTTTTTCCATATACTCAGACATATCAAGTCTTAGCAAAGCATTAGCATCATCAAAAAGATACCGCGCCAAAGATTTGGTGAGCTCTGTTTTACCTACTCCAGTAGGCCCAAGAAATAGAAAACTACCCAAAGGTCTATTAGGATCATTCAAACCTGTTCTAGCTCTCCTAACAGCTTTAGAAATAGCGGATACTGCCTCCATTTGGCCAATTACGTTCTTCGAGAGTTCGTTCTCCATTGACAATAATCTTTGTTCTTCACCTTGTAACATCTTCTTAATGGGAATGCCTGTCCATTTTTCTACCACAGCAGCAATGTGTTCAGGTAAAACGGCTTCAGCAACCAATTTATTTCCTTTACTTTCTGGCGAATAGCTAGATAATTTTTTTTCCAGATTTGGAATAATACCATAAGAAATTTCACCTGCTCTACCCAGATCACCGTCTCTTTTAGCTACTTCCAGTTCCCCTTTAGCTAAGTCTAATTCTTCTTTCAGATTTTTACGTGTTTGAAGATTTTCACGTTCAAGTTCCCATACTTCAGTCAAAGAGTCTGACCTTTGCTTTTGATCATTCATCTCCTTCTCGAGCTTAATCATCCTTTTCCTTGATTTTGGGTCAGTTTCCTTTTTCAGAGCCATTATTTCTATCTCTTTCTGAAGAATTTCCCTATCCAAGGCATCAAGCTCTTCAGGTTTACTGTAGACTTCCATTCTTAATCGACTAGCTGCCTCATCAACCAAATCAATAGCTTTATCCGGCAAGAAACGATCAGAAATATATCGATTGGCTAAATTAGCAGCAGAAACTAAAGAACTATCTGAAATCCTAACCCCATGGTGTAATTCATATTTTTCCTTAATACCTCTCAAAATAGAAATAGAATCCTCAACATTTGGAGCCTCCACTAAAATTGGTTGGAATCTCCTTGCTAAAGCTGCATCCTTTTCTACATACTTTCGGTACTCATCAAGTGTAGTAGCTCCTATACAATTTAGTTCACCCCTTGCTAAAGCCGGTTTTAGCAAATTGGATGCATCTAAAGCACCATCAGTCTTACCTGCACCAATCAGCGTATGCATTTCGTCAATAAACAAAATTATTTCACCTGCAGAGGACTCAACTTCATACAAGATAGATTTAAGCCTTTCTTCAAATTCCCCTCGGAATTTAGCTCCAGCAATCAATGCTCCCATATCAAGAGCAAGAAGCCTCTTATCAAGCAGCGGCTCTGGGACATCTCGATTTACTATGCGCAAAGACAACCCTTCTGCTATAGCAGTTTTCCCAACACCTGGGTGACCTATAAGAACAGGATTATTTTTTGTTCTACGACTCAATACCTGCATAGATCTTCTTATCTCTTCATCTCTACCGACTATTGGGTCAATTTTACCTTCTAGCGCTAATTTACAGAAGTCCCTAGTATACTTTTCTAAAGCTTCGAAGTTGTCCTCCGACGTTGAACTTGTTACCTTCCTTTCTTTGCGCAATTGCTTTGCTGTAGCCACAACATTTTGAAAATCAAATGATAAGGAATTCATGCTTTTGACTATTTCAGAATTCTCCAACAAGCTTAAGAAAAGTGTATCAATAGCAACATGAGAATCTCCACTCAGCTTTGCATTTTTTTCTGCTCCCTCTAAGGCCTTTTTAAGACCTGCATCCAAAAAATATCGGAGGAACCTTGAACTCTGGGCTTTTGTTCAAGATTTTTAATCAAAGAACTCTGAATTTCCTGTACGGTTAAACCTGAACTCTCAACAAGTTTAAACATGTCTCCAGTTGGTTTCTCGCAAATTGCTTTGAAAACATGTAATGCGGTAACATGCTGGTGCGAAAAGTTTTTTGCAGAAAATAGAGCATCCTGCACCACTTTCTGAGAACGTTCTGAGAACTTTTCTAGATTCATTTTATCCTCCACATCTTGGCCTCGCTTTTAGGCCCAAATTAAGGCACCCAAACGCCGATCCAAAGAGAAATTGTTATTTATTACATACACTTACAGATAGGATTCTTTATTGAATTTTCAATAGCGCCAATGAAAATCATCTGATACACTTCACCAATGCCTTCTCATCAGGACAAACTCATAGTTGCTCTAGATTCTAAGGAATTGGAAGATAGTAGGAGACTCACAGAAGAATTAGATTCTTTGGTATCATTTTATAAAATAGGATTAAGAACTTTTGTAACTGACGGATTTAATTTTGCATCCTATCTGAAAAACAAAGGTAAGCGCATTTTTCTTGATCTCAAACTATTCGATATCCAAAGCACTATTGAAGAGACAGTGGCCAAACTTTCTAACTTGGACATTGATTTCTTAACTGTTCATGGTGATCCTTCAATAGTTGAAGCCGCAGTGAAGGGGAAAAAAAATACTGATATGAGAATATTGGCTGTGACATTTCTTACGAATCAAAATAGATCAGACCTAGATCTGTCTTTGATAAAAAAGGGTGAAATAAGACAATTGGTTTTGGAGAGAGCGGCAAATGCTATTTCTGCGGGTGCCGATGGTCTAATTGCCTCTCCACTCGAGGTGAAATTACTCCGATCTTTGAAATGTACAGCTGGAAAACTAATTGTTACGCCAGGGATTAGATCAAAAAACACCAGCTTTGGTGATCAAAAACGTGTTGCAACTCCTTCAGAAGCTTTTGATGCCGGCGCAGACTATATTGTTGTTGGAAGACCCATCTATCAGTCTAAATATCCAAAAATAATGGTAGAGCGGATTTTAAATGATCTATGAAAAAATGTTGCATTCAATCTATGTAACTCAATTGATGACCTTTCCTACATGATAAAAGAACCTGCCATATGTAAAGAATGTGGTAAGACATTCTTAAAGCAAAGCCGATGCCCAAACTGTCATTCTCCTAGAATTCTCTTCCACAGGGAACTATTTTCCCTAAATATTGCTCATGTAGACTGTGATGCCTTTTATGCATCCATTGAAAAAAGCCAGAATGCTGAACTGGTTAATAAACCTGTAATTGTAGGAGGCGGAAGGCGAGGCATTGTGACGACATGCTGCTATATCGCTCGAATTAGTGGAGTTAAATCAGCCATGCCTATTTATGTTGCAAAAAAACTTTGTCCGAAAGCAGTTATAATCCCTCCTAGAGTGAATTTTTACAGAGAGATATCAAGATTGATATTCTCTAAAATGACCAAGTTGACACCTTTGGTGGAAACAGTTGCATTGGATGAAGCATATTTAGACCTTTCTGGTACATTGCAACTTCACGGCAAAACCCCAGTTGAACTCTTAATCAAATTAGCTACAGAAATAGAAAGCGAACTCAGTCTTACAATTTCTGTGGGCTTAGGTGAAAACCTTTTTTTAGCAAAATTAGCATCCTCAATTAACAAACCAAAAGCATTCACAATTATCGGAAAGCATGAAAAATTGAATTTCATTAACAGTTTACCCGTGACATGCATACCTGGTGTTGGCCCAAGTCTCACCAAGAAACTAAAACAAGATTCTATAGAAAAATTTGAGCACCTGATTCAACTTGACTTGGATACTTTAGAAAAAAAATATGGTTCTTATGGTAAAAGATTGTGGCATCTTGCAAGAGGCGAAGATTACAAAACTGTAAAACCCAATAATTTCAGAAAAAGTATTTCAAAAGAAATTACATTTGATCATGATTTGTCTGAAGAAAATGATTTGGAAAAAGCTTTGTGGATTTTGTCAGAAAGCGTTTCTGAAGAACTAAAGACAAAAGGAATCGTGGGCAAGACAGTAACAATAAAGCTAAAGCAACCTAACTTTCAGCTTTCATCCTTGTCGCACACGCATTTCAACCCGATTTATATGGCTGAAGATCTTTACCAAGTTTCACGTGCCTTACTTAATAAGAAACTATCTTCATCACCCTTCAGACTCATTGGGTTATCTGTTTCCAAACTTTTGGTTAATGATAGAAGAGGTAAGTTAGAGAACAGCTTGGATACAATCCACATAAAAAAACACAAAACAGAATTAGCTATGGATAAAATTAGATCCAAATTTGGAAAAAACAGCATTAATAAAGGTCGTGGCTTTTAAGAAAATTAAATCTGATAAGGACTTTCTACTCTGCTGCAACCTCAGAAAATTCTTCAAAAATAGAGAAAGAGCTAAGTTCTTTTATAATATCCGCAAATGTTTCTTTAAATATTGTAAAGTTACCATTTCGCTCAATCTTTTCTTCATTCATATAAAGTCCTCTATTAATCTCAATCTGTAAAGCATGAATGCCTTGCCTTGGATTCCCATAATTTTTTGTAATGAAACCTCCAGCAAAAGGCCTATTAATCTTAACGGAGAAACCATGATTCTCAAATATTTTTCCTGTCATTTCAGTTAGATGCGGATTACATGAAATCCCATTCAAATCCCCCAACACAATATCAGTACTGTTACTCTTATATCCAGATCCTTCAATAGCTCGAAATGATGAAGGCATAGAATGACAATCAAAAAGCACTGCATAACCAAAAGAAAACTTCGCCCTTAGAATGAGGTTAGATAAGCCTTCATGATAAGGAAAATAAAATTGCTTTAATCGCTTCTGTGCCTCACAAAAACTTAACATCCCTTCATAGATAGAATTGCCCCTACCCGACAACCGTGGAATCACACCCAAGCCAGCAAAAGTTCTTGCTGAACTTTCAAATTTAAAGTTTCCTTTTATCAATTTTGGGTCAAGTTCTAAATGAGATCGATTTAAATCTATAAAACATCGTGGAAGCAGTGCTTCGATAAAGGCTGAATCATAATTTGCTGCAATTTCGAATAGCTCACCAACGAAAGCGTCTTCAGAAGACCTGAGCTCATCTACATCTAAAATTGTATTTTCTAGAAATGTCTTTAAATAATTACAGCCCGAATGAGGTGAACTGAAAATAGTATGGAATCTACCATGGTTCTTAAGTTTTAGTTTAAATGTTTCAGACATAGGCTAAATTAAGCATTAAATTGAAAGTGTCAAAAATGACTTGAAGCTTCTGGTCAACAGCGATATATAAAGCTCCTAGATTTGGCAACAGTATAATTCTTAAAGACAACCTTGGACGGGCGTATAGCTCAGCGGGAGAGCACTTCGTTGACATCGAAGGGGTCACTGGTTCAATCCCAGTTACGCCCACCACCAAATTTAGGGTTGAATTCCCAATAGAATGTGTTAATTCAGGACAATCTTTGGATTGAGGTAGGGTTATGAAGGTAAGAAATTCTCTTAGATCTCTTAAACAGCGACACCGAGATTGTCGACTTGTTCGCCGAAAAGGTCGAATATACGTTATTAATAAAACCCAAAGAAGGTTCAAAGCAAGACAAGGTTAGACTGCATAAGATCAAATTATGAATCTAAATGATTGCCATAACTTCAGAGACTTTAGAAAACTTGCTAAAAGAAAGCTACCATCACCTATATTTAACTATATAGATGGAGCAGCCGATGATGAAATTACTTACAATCGCAATACCTCGGCCTATGATGACGTTGATTTAGTGCCTAATGTACTAAGAGGTGTCAATGAAATTGATTTATCAACTGAGATTTTTGGAAAAAAGCTAGACTTGCCTATATACTGTGCTCCGACCGCAGTTCAAAGACTATTTCATTATCAGGGTGAAAGGGCTGTAGCCAAAGCTGCTAGCAAATTTAACACGCTATTTGGAATATCATCACTGAGTACAGTAAGCCTGGAAGAAATTGAAAAAATTAGTGATAGCCCGAAAATGTTTCAATTTTATTTTCATAAAGACCGTGGATTAAATGACGAATTACTAGAACGGGCGAGAAAATCAAAGTTTGATGTCTTAGCTCTCACAGTCGATACCATAACAGGAGGTAATCGAGAGAGAGACCTTAGAACAGGTTTTACTATTCCACCTAAGCTAACTATTCAAAGCATGATAGAATTTGGAATAAAACCAACTTGGTTTTTTAATCATCTCACCAGTTCCCCATTTGAATTACCTCATCTACAAAACTATGTTAAAGAAGGAACAAACACCGTAACCTCAATTGGTCAATATTTCTCTACTATGCTGGACCAGAATATGAACTGGAAAGATGCTGAAAAACTTAATGCGAAATGGGGGGGTCATTTTGCTCTTAAAGGTATAATGAGTGTTGAAGATGCAAAAAAGGCCATTGACATCGGATGTTCTGCAGTCATCGTATCAAATCATGGTGGCAGGCAATTAGATGGCTCTAGAGCACCTTTTGATCAATTAGCAGAAATAGTAGATGCTGTGGGTGATAAAATAGACATTGTTTGTGAAGGGGGAATTCAAAGAGGCACGCATATCTTGAAAGCATTGTCTTTAGGAGCAAAGGCTTGTTCTGGTGGGCGAATGTACCTATATGCTCTAGCTGCAGCAGGACAATCGGGCGTAGAAAAAGCCTTAAGCCTAATCCAATCAGAACTTGAAAGAGATATGAAGCTGATGGGTTGCACCAATATTAATGAGCTATCTAGGGAGAATCTAAGATTTAGATCATTCACTTAATGTCTACAACAAACGGAACAGGAAATCAGCGCTCCAGTTTTTCTCTCAGCAGTAAAGTATTACTGCAATCAATTGAAAACCAACAAAAGGCAATTACTAATGGGGATCGAAAAAACTGGAACCCAAAATATTGTGGCGAAATTGATATGAGAATTGCCAGGGATGGCACCTGGTATTACTGCAATTCCCCCATAGGTAGGAAGAAACTTGTAAAGTTGTTTTCCAGTATTTTGATAAGAGAAGAGGGCAACTACTTCTTGATTACTCCTGTGGAAAAAGTAGGAATAACAGTGGATGATGTACCATTTGTAGCAATTGATTTTGAAAAAATAATTGAATCTGGCACTCAGTACCTTATTTTTCAGACTAATATAGATGACAAGGTATTACTCGGTCCCAATAACCCCATGCGGGTATTGTTTGACAAGTCAACAAAAGAACCCTCTCCATATATTTTGATTAGAGAAAATATCGAGGCTCGGATTGATCGGAAAAGCTTTTATAGACTAGTAGAACTGGGAGAGTATTCCAAAAAGGATGGTATTGATTATTTTGGCATACGATCACACAATAATTTCTTTCCCATAATCCCTAAATCAGAATTGGAAGTTTAACTCATTGCAAATCAACTTTATCTGCGAATTGACTAAAAACACTTTCATAGACAACCTTTTTGAAAGGGACTATCTTCTCCAGAATTTTATCCTTTTTCATCCATCTCCAGGCGCAAAACTCCGGCGATTCAGTATTAATGTTTATGTCTTCATCCGACCCAAAATAATTGACTGCATACCACTTTTGCTTCTGGCCAATATATCTACCTCCCCATAGTCTAGGGACTAACTCTGTTGGTAAATCATACTTCAACCAACCCTCAGTTTCACAGACCATTTCAAGATTTTTGCGCAACAAACCCGTTTCTTCTTTTAATTCTCTAAATGCAGCCTTTCTGGAAGTTTCTCCGAGCTCAATACCTCCCTGCGGCATCTGCCATGCATCAGATTTGTAATCAATTCTCTTACCAGCAAAAATCAGCCCATCTTTTATGAGAACTATTCCAACACAGGGACGATACTTCATCGGTTCTTTTTTTTTCACTTTTGATCTCTATAAATATTCAATCCAGATAATATATCCAGGGCAAAAGAAAGTTGATAATCCTTCCTACGCCTCTCTGCCTTCTTGTCCTGTATCTCCCTTTCAGACTCTAACAGTTTCTTTTCATCATCAGTTAGTCGATCGTTAGACAAAGCTCCTCTTAAATCAGCTTCAGTAATTCTACCATTTTTATCTTTACTTTGATTTTCATCTGTTCTCGGTAAAGGTTCCACAACTATATCAGGAACTACCCCTAATGCCTGTATTGATCTACCCGCAGGAGTGTAGTAGCGGGCTGTAGTTAACCTCATAGCTCCATTTTCTCCTAAAGGTAAGACTGATTGCACAGAGCCTTTACCAAAGCTCTTTGTTCCTAATATGATTGCCCTATTATGGTCTTGTAAAGCACCTGCCACTATTTCTGATGCTGAAGCAGAGCCTCCATTTATTAACACCACTATAGGTCTTTGCTCTGCGAGGTCACCTTTAGATGCACTGTATCTTTTAGCCTGGCTAGCAGTGCGCCCTCTAGTAGATACTATCTCTCCCTGGTGCAAAAACATATCGGATACTGAAATTGCTTCTGAAAGCAATCCTCCAGGATTATTTCTAAGGTCGACTATAAAACCAGCTACATTCTCAATTCCTTCTAACTCTTTTATTTTCTCCTTGATTCCCTTTTCTATATTGGGTGTCGTTTGTTCATTAAAAGTAGTAATCCTAATTATAATGACATCACCTTCAACTCTTAACCTAGCAGCCGTTAACTTAATTATATCTCGTATAATAAGTACATCAAAAGGTTCTAACTCTAGATCTCTAACAACAGTAAGGGTTACCTCGGATCCAACCGGGCCTCGCATTTTTTCAACAGCTTCTGAAAGTGTTAATCCTAAGATAGCTTCACCATCAACGTGGGTGATGAAATCGCCTGATTGCATGCCTGCATCTGCTGCTGGAGTTCCGTCCATTGGAGCAACTACTTTTACAAAACCATCTTCTTGGGTCACCTCTATGCCTAGACCTCCGAACGCACCCTTGGTATCAACCTGCATATCTTCAAAACTTTCTGGGGGCATATATCCTGAATGAGGATCCAATGAAGATAGCATACCATTAATAGCGGCAGAGATAAGATCTGTACTGTTAACATCTTCTACGTATCCAGATCTTATTCGATCAAAAACCTCTCCAAATAGGTTAAGTTGCTCATAAACAATGTTTCTATCTTCTGAACCATTTTGCGACTCAGCCATCAAACTTGATCGATCAAGTTGATCGATAACCAACCCGCCCGCCAAAAAACCAACTACCAAAATTGTTAAATACCGTTTCATAATAAAAGCCTTAATGTTTAGTAACACACATACCTTAAGCAAATTGAATACTTAAATTAGTGATTAAAATTGAAATCGCAATTTTACAAGTCAATATTACATACAGTATCACCTTTTCTTTAGAAGGGTAGACCCCGTCATTTCAATTGGCTGGGATAAACCCATCAAATCTAAAAGCGTAGGTCCAATATCTGCAAGGGTTCCATTCCTGATCCCCACCACATCTTTTTCACCTATTAATATAACTGGGACAGGATTCAGGGTATGTGAAGTATGCGGTTGATCTTTGACAAGATCAACCATCTCCTCGCAATTACCATGGTCAGCTACTAATAACGTTAAGACATTTTTTCTTTTAGTCACTTCCAGTAATTTACCTATAGCTTGATCTACAGCTTCACAAGCCTTAATTGCTGCTTCAATCTTTCCAGTATGCCCAACCATGTCAGGGTTAGCAAAATTTACGACAATAAATTCGTATTTCTCACTATCAATAGCTTTAAGTAGTTCTTCGGTCACTCCTTCTATAGACATTTTTGGTTCTAGATCATAAGTAGCTACTCTTGGACTTTTGACAAGGATCCTATCTTCCCCTTCTAAGGGAGTTTCCTCCCCACAATTAAAAAAATAAGTGACATGGGCATATTTTTCAGTCTCTGCGATTCTCAACTGCTTCTTACCTTTTGCCGAAATCACCTCACCAACTGTATTTTTTGGTTTCACCTTTGGGAAAAATGTTAGGAGTCTTTCAGCTAAATTAGCTGAATAGTTAACTAAACTTGCCCCAATTGAAAAAATAGGCTGATTCACTGAAGGAAAATCTTTAAACTCTGGATCACATAAGGCAAAAGCAATTTGTCGAATCCTGTCAGCTCTAAAATTCATAAAGATGATTCCATCTTTTCCAATTTGTACACCTTTATAATTTCTGGATACAGCTGGCTTAATGAATTCATCGGTTATTCCTAATTGGTACTGCTTTTTTATAAAATCCTGAGGTGAACCAAAAACTTCTCCTTGCCCTGATACCAAACTATTAAAAAATAATTCCGTTCGTTCCCATCTTTGATCCCGATCCATTGCATAAAACCGACCAGAGATGCTTGCTATAAAATCTAAATCTTCTGATATCTTGTGAAGTTCTTTCAAACTTTCTAAAGCGCTCTTTGGTGGGGTATCTCTGCCATCAACAATCATATGCAAAAATACTCTCAATCCTTTATGACGGAGTGCTTTTATAGCAGCAAAGATATGGTTTTGATGACAATGAACTCCACCGTCAGAACACAAACCTACTATGTGAATATCGCCTTCAGCCTGTTTCACTTTTTCGGATAAAAAATCAAAATTAGCATCTTTTCTGAAAAAGCCCTTAGCAATTGCCCTGTCAATCCTTGGTAAATCCATTAGCATCTTTCTACCTGATCCCAAATTCATGTGACCAACTTCTGAATTACCTACCTGTGAAGTCGGTAACCCAACAGATTCTCCATAGGTGATCAGTTCAGCATTAGGACAAATTGAAGTTAAGTGATCTATGTTCGGAGTCTTGGCCAAAACCACAGCATTTCCTATACTATCCTTTCGGATCCCCCATCCGTCTAGGATTGCAAGAATAACAGGCTTTTCTCTCAAAAATTTCATCCTAAATTCTCAACCCAATTCATTCCCTTACTCTTTATGATAGCCACCCCCTGTAATCAAAGATGCAGCTCTATATATTTGCTCGACTACTAACACTCTGGCTAGGAAATGAGGCCAAACCATCTTGCCTAAAGATAGAATACCATTTGAATCCTTTTCCAGACTTGGACAAAGACCAAAAGCTCCTCCAATTATGAAGATTTGTTGTCTTACTCCTAAATCTCTTTGTTTTGACAAAAATTTTGAAAATTCTTTTGATGACAAAGACTTCCCTTTTTCACCAAACAAAAATACACATGACTCGGCTTCAAGCTTTTCTCTAATTTTTCTTGCTTGAACACTAGGTGTTCTGAATTTCCTTTCATCTATTTCAATAATTTTGAGTGGTTTCATTCCTATTAATGGACTCAGTTTATCGAATCTTTCTTTGTATTTTTGCACCAAATTAGCCTCTGGGCAGTTACTCATACGACCGACAGCAATTAGAGAAATGTTCATAGCCTTATTAATTAATCCACTGAGAATTCTGAAGGTATACTCCACATCTTTTCTAACTGATAATAATCTCTAACTTCAGGTCTAAAAATGTGAATCAATATATCACCAGCATCAACCAATACCCAAAAAGCACCCTCGAGACCTTCGACACGGGAGAATATACCATGGTTAGATTTCAAACTTTGAATTAGTTTTTCTGATACGGAAGTCACTTGCCTAGCGGATCTTCCAGAAGCTACTATCATATAATCAGCTTCCTGAGATTTCCCTTTTAAAGGTATTGCCACTATTTCATTTAGCTTTTCATCTTCTAAAAATTGTGTCAAATCCTTCTTGAGCTGATCAACATCAAAAACTGCCTTAGAAGAAACCATCTCTTTTGAATTTTTCAACTTGTAGCACCGATCCTGTAAAACCTTTTTCAAACAAAATTCAGTATAAAACCAGCATTTTGGCTTTATTCCATCAAACATAAAATTATGATTAGCACAGCTTTAATTATTTTCCAACTATGCATGAAGAAAATGCAGCCCTGTCATTCTCTCACGATAGAATCATAAGCTGACGCTAAGTCTCGAACAAAAGTTCCCACTTCAAAAGTATAGTCACCTATCTTTCCAACCGGAGTCACCTCAGCTGCTGTACCAGTTAACCAACACTGTTGGAAGTTCTCTAATTCCGCCAGATGAATATGTCTTTCATTAACCTTGATTCCCATTTTCTTTATAATACCAATGATAGTCTGTCTTGTGATACCATTAAGAAAACAGTCTGGGAGAGGGGTGTGAACTTCACCATCTTTGAGGAAAAACACATTTGCGCCAGTAGCTTCAGCCACGTATCCGCGGTAATCTCTCATCAATGAATCTGAGCAGCCATTGGCCTCAGCCACATGTTTGGACATACTACAAATCATATAAAGACCTGATGCCTTAGCAAAAGATGGTATTGTTTCAGGACTAGGCCTTTTCCATTTGGATATATCTAACTTTGCGCCCTTAAACTTTGCATCCCCATAATAAGCACCCCACTCCCAGGCGGCTATTGCCATCTTGACTCTATTCTTTTGGGATGCAACCCCCATATCCTCGCCCGAGCTTCTCCAACATATTGCTCTGATGTAGGCTTCTTTAAGTTTAGAGTCTTCCAATATTTTCTGCTTAGCTATTTCAATTTCATCTACATTATACGGTACCGGCACATCTATTAAATTCCCCGACTCTATGAGTCTTTGGGAATGTTCCCTACTCTTGAATATTTTCCCGTTATATGATCTCTCGCCTTCAAAAATAGATGATCCATAATGAAGAGCATGAGTTAAAATGTGTACATTAGCATTTCGCCATGGCACTAATTCGCCATCCATCCATATATGGCCATCACGATCATCATAAGCGTTTATCATAAAATTTCCTTCTAAGTTAGACCCAGTTTACATTGCTTTAGTTGAAATTCTGAGCGACAGTACTTTAATTGTAAAATACCTCAATAAGGTTCAACATCAATGATTAATTCATAAGCCGTAAAAGCTTCCAAATACAAATCACCTAGGCATCTACTTAGACTATTTCTATGACAAATAAGAAACATATACTTGTAGTTGACGATGACGAGAGAATTCGAAAATTACTCCAAAGATACTTAAGAGAAAATGATTATCTCGTTTCCGCCGCCAGGAATTCTGAGTATGCCATCAAACTTACTCAAATTATTAATTTTGATTTACTGGTTGTGGACATCATGATGCCAGGCATGAATGGCATAACATTGACAAAAACTTTACTAAAGAAAATATCTACACCAATTATTCTACTCACCGCGAGAAAAGAAGTTTCAGATAGAATTTTAGGGCTGGAAACTGGCGCCGATGATTATATTTCTAAGCCTTTTGACCCAAGAGAATTGATATTACGGATAGAAAGTGTCTTAAGAAGAATTAAGGTTCAGGAAGATGAAATTAAAGCTACCAAAATTGTTCGGATAGGAAACCTGAAATACGACGAATATAGAAATGAGCTGTGGGAAGATAAAAATCTTTTATCTCTTACAGCCGCAGAGCGCCTGCTAATGAAAGAATTAGTTAGATGTGTGAACACTCCTGTGAGTAGAGAAGTTTTGGCAAAATTAATTTTTCAAGAAAGAGATTCTAATTCTTCACTTAATTTAAAAACAAATGAATCCTTGATGAATCTCAAAAGAGAACGAGGTGTAGACGTCAATATAAATAGATTGAGAAAAAAAATTGAACAAAATCCAAAGTCTCCCCGTTATATAAAAACGGTACGTGGAATTGGGTACGTGTTAATTCCAGACTATAGGAAAACAATAAGCTAACAAGCAAAGCAAGAATATCAACTTGACTTTAACAACCCCAGACCTTCACTTTATCAACCCATCCCTTATACTTTTGAAAAATGGCCTGACAAGACTCCTCACTAGTTTTGGTGAGCTCGCCAATCACACCTGACCCCAAAAGAGCTATAGGTTTTGACGTCTGACTAACCTTTTTCCTTAATAAAATTTCTTCCTGGGTCGTTATTATCGTCCGTTTTCCTGATAAAAGTCGGAAATAGATCCAACCTATGTCTCCCTGAAAATCTTCAACCTGTCGCCAGTGATTATGTTCTCCAATAATTTTCAACGGTAAGCCAGGTTTTTCAAAAACCCAATCAATCCTATAAGATTTTCCTGGTCCTCTCCTCACAAAAGTTTTATTACTCTTTAGAGAAACAAATCTTGGAATTTCTAAGCCGGTAACTCTACCCTTTCTAGGGATGAGTTCCCCAAAAGTTATGCTGCCATTTAAATGAACAAAAATTAATATGAATAGAAATAAATACTTATGCATGTTGAGCGATAACTAAATTTATTCTTGATAACTACACTGATTGTTAAAATCATACTTCACTAAAAAGTTTTACCACATTAAATTGGAATTAGCTTTGAATGTTAGATAACATTAAACGATGAATGCGAAAAGAATTAAAGTTGCAGTGACTAGACAGTTGCCAGAACCAGTGGAAACTAGGTTAAAAGAACTGTTTGATGTAAAATTATCTTGTTCCCACATGCCGATGTCCACAAAACAAATTTTGGATATAGTCAAAGATTTTGACGTTCTTGTACCCACCATAGGTGATAGAATTGATAGCCACGTGATACAAAATTCTGGGAAGAGGCTAAGCCTAATTGCTAACTATGGAGCTGGTTTTGATCACATAGATGTTCGCTTTGCAAACAGCAAGAATATTACCGTGACTAATACCCCAAATGTTTTAACCGAAGATACTGCCGATATGGCAATGGCCTTAATCTTAAGTGTCCCTAGACGCATCAAAGAAGGTGTAAAGAAACTACAAGATGATGATTGGGATGGCTGGGCCCCTAATGCCTTATTAGGGCACAGAATCTATGGCAAAAAATTAGGTATATTGGGAATGGGTAGAATCGGTCAAGCAATAGCAAGAAGAGCTAATGCTTTTGGAATTCAGGTGCACTATCATAATAGAAATAGATTACCGACTAAGATAGAACAAAACCTTGAAGCTACATTTTGGGAAAGCCTTGATCAAATGTTAACAAGGATCGACTTTCTATCAATAAACGCTCCGCACACTCCCGCAACATTTCATCTCATGAATGCCAGACGTTTAAAACTAATGAAAAATACCTCCTACATTATTAATACGGCTAGGGGAGAACTGATAGATGAAAATGCACTTACTAGGATGTTGCGATCAGGACAATTGGCTGGTGCTGCTTTAGATGTTTTTGAGAAAGGTAACAAAATTAACCCTAGATTAAGAGAGTTGGAAAACGTATTTCTTTTACCGCATATGAGTTCAGCTACTGTCGAGGGTCGAATTGAAATGGGAGAAAAAGTCATAGTAAATATCAAGACATTTGTAGATGGGCACACCCCACCAGATCTTGTTCTAATTAACTGAGCTGTCTAAATTTTCTATGCACAAACTGGACAGTCTTTTCTTTTCTCTACTTGAAATTTTTGGAAATCACCCTGCAAACAGTCATAAGTTAAAATCTGATCGACCAAAGGTTCTCCAGAGGACGTAATCCATTTAATCGTTTCACCGGCCATCAAGGAGCCTATCACCCCTACTGTAGGGCCAATTATACCTAAATCAGCACAATTCTCATCCACATCTTGATTAGGCTTATTTGGATAAATACAATCAAAACATACAGAAGGCAAATTAGGATCAAAAATGCATACCTGACCTTCCCATTGGCTTAATCCTCCATAAACCGAAGGTATTCCATTCCTGTATGCTTCTCTGCAGATAAGTGCTTTAGTGTCAAAATTATCAGTTCCGTCGAGAATTAAATCAGATCCAGCTATTATTTTTGAGCTATTTTTCATAGAAAAACTTTCATCTACTACACAGATTTCAACATTTGGATTCAATTCCAAAAGGTTTTTCCTTGCTGCGAGAACTTTTTTCTCGCCAAGGTCTGAATTTTTAAACAAGATCTGTCTCTGCAAATTAGATAAACTGACAACATCCTCATCCACGATTTTTATTTTACCTACCCCAGAAGCAACAAGATAATATAGAGCTACGGATCCTAATCCACCTGCCCCAATCATTGTAATCTTAGTATTAGAGATTTTTATTTGACCAGAGCCTCCTATTTCTTTTAATAGGATATGCCTTGCATACCTTTCTAATTCAACACTCTCCAAAATACCTCACAAGCTTTTGATTCTAATCAAGCAAATCTTAAATTAATCTAGATCCTCAATCAATCTTGATGACCTTACCAGAGTATTACTACCTCTGGTATCAGTAACCTTCTAATAGATATCATTTCTTCCAAATTTTGACATTCTAATGCCTTCCTATTTAAGAATTAATCTTTTTGTCATGATTTCAATTAAACCTAGGTTAAACTAGTTAGCTAACTCATTGTTAACTCAACCCGGTAGACCCAAAGCCCTTCAAACCTCTCCCAGTAGAACTCAAACTAGTAACTTCATGAATCTTTGGCCTTATTACTGGGGAAATTACCAGCTGGGCTATCCTATTTCCTTGTTCCACTAAAAAATCATGGGTGCCAAAATTGGCCAAGATTATCTTTAAATGCCCACGATAATCGGCATCTACAGTACCAGGAGAATTAAGCACGATAATCCCATTATTTGCTGCAAGTCCTGAACGAGATCGAATCTGAGCCTCACAATAATTGGGAATTTCAATAGAAATTCCTGTCGTAATTATAGCCCTTTCCCCAACCGATATATTAACTCCTGATTCTTTGTATTGCTCAGGAAAGTTAGCATATAAATCCATTCCAGCAGCAAGTTCACTCTGATAGCTGGGAAGTTTCAAAATTTCGAAACCAGTCAATCTCTTTATCAAGAGTGAGCAGTCTTCCATCATTCTTCTACCTTATACAAAACCTATATCTATTCACGAAATTCAGCAGAAAATCCATGAACTTTATCTAAAATTATACTAAGGATCTTTACTCAAAATAAGCAACTAAAAATCAGTTATGTAACCGCCAACAAGATCCAAATCAGATCCAAAACCTTGTATTGCACCTCCGACCGTACCACAGCCAGATAAAGCCGAGCAAAAGAGGATTATAATTAAGTATTTCATGTATCTCTCACTTCCATTTCATTATATAAATTAGTTAAGAACTTCATAAAAATCAAACCTCAAGACCTTATCACATTTAGTTGCGCTCTTTGATTTTCTATCTTCTCATTATCAAGCGTACTTACTTCTTCAAAATTGAGAGAATCTAGTTTGTCGGCACGACCAGTAACTTTACTTGCTGAAACTTTAACCTCCTCTAGATCTTTACTGGCTAAAGAGAAATGTTTGTTTAAATTTTCAATACGATCGCCTAACCTAGAAACATCTTTGAACAGTAAAGCCAAATTGTCTCTTACTTTACTGGAATGCTCTTTAAACTTGGCGTCTTTTAAAATAGCCCTTATTGTATTTAATGTAGCCATGCAGGTTGTAGGGGAAACCACCCAAACTCTCTTAGAAAAACCTTCTCGTACTAAATCTGAGAAATTAGCATGAAGTTCCGCATAAATAGACTCTGATGGTAAAAACATTATTGCTCCATCAGCAGTCTCACCCTCAAGAATGTATTTTTCAGAAATGGAGTTAATATGGATCTTGATTGATTTTCTAAATTCCTGAACTGCCTTTTTCTTCTGATTATCATCTTTCGCGGATCTCATTGCATCATAAGCTTCCAAGGGAAACTTACTATCTACAGCAATTGGGCCCGGTGGATTAGGTAAATAAATCATACAATCCACTCGCTTACCATTACTAAGTAATACTTGGAATGAAAAAGAATCCGGAGGTAAAGCCTTAGAAATGATGTCGTTTAATTGGATTTCCCCAAATGCACCCCTAGTCTGCTTATTTGACAAAATGTCTTGTAAGCTCAATACATTTCCAGATAACTTCTCCAGATTATCTTGAGCTTTGTCAATCGCGACCAATCGTTCCTGCAGAGCACCCAATGATTTAGCAGTCTGTGTGGCCGAACCATTTAAACTATCAAAAATCTGCTTTTGAACTTCGGACAATCGTACTTCCATATGACCAATCAAATTTGAATTGTTTGCACTCTGGTTATTTGAAAGGGTTTCCACAGTACCAGACAACTTATGCTGTCCTTCTTTTAGTTGCTCCAAATAAGCTAAAAGTTCTTTATCTCCTTTTCCCGAATTTGGCCTTTTCCAAAAACTGATGCTTACAAAGGCTGTACAGAAAAATGTCACACCGAGAACCACCAAAACCCAATTATCTGAAACACTTTCCAACTACTCTAATTCCTCTCAAACAATCGTTCAATTTCTGTTAGTTTAAGTTCCACAAAGGTAGGTCTTCCGTGATTACACTGGTTAGAATATGGTGTACCCTCCATCTTTCTTAAAAGTGCTGTCATTTCCTCTGGATTAAGTTTTCTTCCAGACCTGACCGAACCATGGCACGCTATTTTGGAAATAATTTTTTCTATCTTTTCTTCTAATACTGAAACATCTTTATGCTCTAATAATTCATCTGCCAAATCATTTACAAGCGTGGATCCATTTACTTGACCCAAAATTGCTGGTAGGGATCTCAAGCATATGGATTTATTTCCAAATGGTTCTAATACAACTCCCAACCTATCTAAGTCCGCTCTAAATTTGAGTAGAACCGAAACACGTTCCTCTCCTAATTCTACTATCTCAGGAATTAATAACGCTTGAGAGGTTACTAAAGATTTGTTCCAAACAGTTTTTAATTCTTCATAAACTATTCGTTCATGCGCAGCGTGTTGATCCACTATAATGATTCCTTTAGAAGTTTGTGCGATTATATAATTTTGATGAACATGAGCAACTGGCGCACCCAATGGTAAATCATGATCTTTATCAGTATCACATCCTACAATTTCTGAATCCTCTATCAACTCTTTTGAACTATCTTGAAAAGTCTTAGTAGAAATGTCAGAGAACAAAGCATTCTGATAATCCAGTTCATGTATTTGACTTGAATTAGCCTTTCTAGATAGGGTTTGAGTTCTTTTGTTCCATCTGATATTGTTTCCTAGTTTTTGATTGTGACTGCTAACCTTAAATGCTTCCATCATTTTTTCTGAAACAGCAGTTGAAGTTTTGGTATTAGCATTAGCTATTGCTTCCTTTATAGTTGAAATGAGAGAACTTCTCACAGATGGATAATCATGAAATCTGACTTCTGTCTTGGCTGGATGAACATTTGCATCCACCAAGTCCGGAGGACAATTAATGAAAATGACTGTAACAGGATACCTCCCCCTCATAATAAAATCAGAATAGCTAGCTCTGAGCGCACCTAATAACTGTTTATCCCATACCGGCCGACCATTGACGAAAAAGTATTGGTGACTTGAATTGCTTCTGGAATAAGTCGGTAGCGAAATATAACCAGAAATCGTCATTCTCGGTTCTGAGAATTTAATGGGAAGTAAATTCTCAAATATGTCATTGCCAAACACCTGTTTCATCCTTTGAGAATTAGCTTCTCCTAAAGGATCCTTGACTAAAGTCGAATTAGTATTTTTTTTCGGGTAAAATTTGTAGTCAGCAATTAACTTCGCTTTATCTATAGTCGAAATGTCCGTCAGAGAAAAGTCAATTTCTGGATTTGCTAGCGCTATTTTCTTGAATATATCAATGATAGACTGCGTCTCACTGCGATCAGACTTTAAGAACTTTAGTCGTGCTGGGGTAGCCACAAAAAGATCCCTGACTTCCACAACTGTTCCTAAATTTATAGCTGAAGGCTTTATGTTTCCAATTGCACCATTATCAACAAAGATTTCCCAAGAATCATCACTGTCCCTTAAATTTGATTGAATTTTAAGTCGAGCTGAGGCCCCAATAGAAGGTAAAGCCTCTCCCCTGAACCCATATGTTTTAACCTTGGTCAACTCATTATCAACCAGCTTGGAAGTAGCATGCCTGCAAACAGCTAATGGTAACTCCCATTTCTTCATACCCCAACCATTGTCTTTGACTTGAATTAGCGATTTACCCCCATCAGACAAAAAGACCTCAATTTTTGATGCTGAAGCGTCTATAGAGTTTTCTAGTAATTCCTTTACAATGGCTGATGGTCGCTCAATGACTTCGCCTGCCGCTATTCGATTTGCTACTTTCTGATCAAGTTTGACGATTGCCCTCCTTATTGGGCTTTGCTTCCTTATATTGTTTGTTTCTTCTAACATGACACTACATATAGCACATAAAAGACCGATTCGGCCACTCTGGATGGTCATTTTTCAAAAATCATGTTAGCGTATTCTAAGAATGCAAATCTTTTTCTTCTTTAAAAGAATTAGGGTACAAAATGAGACCTGCTGCACCCAAAAATATTGCAATGTCAGCCACGTTAAAGGAGTATGGGTTTTGAATACCGCAGCAGGTAAAATTTAAAAAATCTGCTACTGCTCCATAAAGTATTCTGTCCAGAACATTACCAAAGGCACCTCCAATGATAGCAGATGAGAAGAAATACACTCTATGACTATTTTGTTTTATTGACCAAAGAAAAAGTATAAGACAAATAATGCTAGAAATAGAAATTAGAATGATCCTAATACTATAACTACCTGAAGCGAATAAACCAAAATTTATTCCCTCATTCCAGGCCATTTTCAAATTAAAGAATCCAGGTATTGCCACTATTGAAAGCTTGTTTGACAAATCTAAAATATGGACAACGTAAATCTTTGAAACTTGATCAAGCAACAGTATAATAAGAGAATAGCTAAGTATTAAGAATACTGAATACCAATTGCTTTTAATTTGGGAATTCATCCTGAACCTCTTAATTAATAATATGCTGTCATTTGTAAAAACTCCTTGATTAGAAACGAGCCTCATTATACAGGGGTAGGTGGACAGGTGGCCGAGTGGTTGAAGGCGCTCCCCTGCTAAGGGAGTAGAGGGGCAACCCTCTCGTGGGTTCGAATCCCATCCTGTCCGCCA
>PACC02000049.1 GCA_002699695.2 Paracoccaceae bacterium
ACTCAAGCCTGAAGTTCTTGTAGCAGATGAGCCCGTCTCGGCTCTTGATGTATCTATTCAAGCTCAGATTTTGAAACTACTGGACGACATTAGGACACAAATGAACCTATCAATGATTTTCATTACCCACGATCTTCGTGTTGCCGCACAGGTCTGTGATAGAATAGTGGTTATGAGATATGGAAAAATTGTGGAAGTCGGCACAACTTCCGAAATATTCAGTAATCCAACCCATGATTATTCGAAAGAACTCTTGAATGCAGTTCCGGGGAAAGGTTGGGAAAAAGAAAATAAGAATAATGCCTCAGCATGATAACAAATTTCATTCTATAGAAGAGCTTTCTAGATCTTTTCAAGAGGGCGATATCAAACCAAGTGAAATAACCGAATTTTATTTAAAAAATATAGTTGAAAAAGATACTGAAATTCAATGCTATCAGGAAATTTACATCGAATCAGCCACAATCTCTTCAAAAGAAGCAGACAAAGCCCTGTTATCAGGGCATAGGCTTGGCCCCTTTCATGGGATACCATTCGTCCTTAAAGATATTTATGATGTGCAGGGGAAAATAACAACTTCTGGATCAAAAGTATTTACAAAAAAAGTTGCCGAAACTACTTCCACTATGGCTAAGCGCCTACTCGCTGCCGGGGGTATCCTCTTAGGAAAATCTAAAACTGTAGAGTTTGCCTTTGGTGGGTGGGGAACTAATCAAAATATGGGAACACCTTGGAATCCATGGGATGAAGAAAATCACCGTATTTGCGGAGGATCATCATCAGGTTCCGCTGCCGCGTTAGCATCTAACCTGGCCGTGTGCGCTACTGGCACAGATACTGGCGGTTCAGTCCGGCTTCCCGCAGGATTCTGCGGTGTGACAGGTTTAAAGGTCACTAAAGATCTTCTGTCAACAAAAGGTATCACACCTCTTTCGCATACTCTTGATACCCCTGGTCCAATGGCTAGATCACTGCTCGATTTAGTAGTAATGTTTGAAGTTCTAAAAGGTACTAAAGGTTATGAAATTGACCAAAAAATGATATCCAGCAGTGGATTATTTGAGGACCTAAAAAAGGGGGTTTCTGGACTCCGGATTGGAACTATCAATGAAAAAGATCGGTCCCAGTGTTCATGCACAGTTCTACAACAATATGATAAAATATTAGGAATGCTTGAAAACCAAGGGGCAGATATCGCAGAATTTAACTCTCCCATTGACTATCATGATATGTCACAAAAAACTGGTGACATAATTTCAATTGAGGCTTATTCTCACCATGGGTATCTTTGTGAAAATGAAAACAATATTGTGGACCAAAATGTAAAACAAAGAATTCTTCATGCGAAAGATTTTTCAACTAAACAATATGTGAAGTTGTTAGAAGATAGAAAAGCTAACCAACAAATATTTTTAGATTCAATGTCAAGTTTTGATGCCTTGGTTACACCTACAACGACACATGAAGCAACTTTAATTGAAGAGGTAAATCAGGAGGTTTCCCCTGGTCATTTTACTCGACCTTTTAATTATACGGGTATGTGCGCGCTATCAGTTCCGATCGGTTTAGGGGAGAATGATCTACCAGTAGGCTTCCAAATTGCAGCACGACCAAATGATGAAAAAATGGCCCTACGCATTGGTGCTGAAGTGGAGAGTAGTGTACCTTCCATCTTTGAAAGCTAGCCATAAGCTTAATACTTGATTGGGCCAAGCCGTTTAGAAAAAACATTAGTGAGAAGTCTGGAAATATTATTTTTATAATTTTTCCAAGGTAAACTTCCACAAAAGGTAATTGACCCAGTTGAGAAAACATTCCCACCACCCTCAACTTCAAAGTATATCATGTCAGCTCGCCGAACATCATCTTCCAGATCTCCTGACATGTTTGTCAAATGAGTTAACTGTTCTTCAGGGACAAGCATGAACTCCTTTCTAGTATCATAAGATTGAGCTATAATTTGAATGTCATGACCTTCATCAAGCATAGTATCCACCCTGTCCAATTCAAATCCAGCAGCACCGTTACCACTAAATCCAAAATCACCAATAATATTTTCTTCAATGCCCTCAAAAATCCAATTCATCTCATTTTTGTTAGATGATCGTTTATATGGCATACCAATAAAAGTTCCTTGCGCAGTAAAGCCAACACCTACTAATTGTTGAGGTGGCCGCCCATTTCTTCTCCAAAGTCCCCCATATTTCCCATCAAAAGATTGATAATATTCTCCTGGTTCAGAAGCCCATGCTCTAATACCATCTTCTGCTCGTCGAATTTCCAAAATATCAGGATCTTGATGTTGCCGAGCAATTTTCCAATAAAAACCATTTCCACCCAAATAATTTAAAGAACCACCAGAGTTTCTATAACTAATTAGTGCATCTAATGTTTCAGCAGTATGGTATTCAGGATGTGTACCCGTAGTAACCATGGGATAATCCTTAATAACATCCAGACCCTCATTATGCAGTTCATTGTCAGTAATTATGTCATAAGAAATTTCTTTTTCATGCAACCATGAAATAAGGTGGCTATCAGCAGGAAAATGTCTCAATCCTGAGCATTTTGAGTTTCCAAAAGTAATGTACCCAGGCCTAAGATTAAATAACGGCCTTTTACTCGAAGCATGACAAATTCCCGAACCGTCAGAATGATAGTTATAAGTCGAAAGTCCATACCCTTTATATTCTGCTGGATTATATGGATATGCCCCCCAGTCTTTTATTCTCCCCTGCCAGGAGCTTGAATAGTCAGGTCTAGCATGGTTGCCATAAATAGAATACGTGAAAGTTGAGACCAAGACGCAAAGTTCTGCCTTTCTTTCTCCAATTGGTGGACACACAAAGAAGGGAATGGCGTCTTCATTGTCTTCACATTTTATTCTCATGAGGTAGATACCCGAATCCATATTTTTAGGAATTTCAAAAATAAAATCGGTTTCCCAACCAAAATCATAAATATCATCCTCGTGAAAATGAACTGCTGCATAATGTTCATGTTTATGATTCCAGTTCATTTCACTCCCGTCCCACATTGAACTTTTTACTGCTCTTGTAGGAAAGTTGATCAATTCTAATTGAGGGCAATTTTCTCCAGGGATCCAAGTTGTTTTCATTCCTCTTGAGAGATCCCATTTGGCTAAGAGTGAAGAATCTGCTAAAATAGCTGGTGCTTCAATTTTGCCATTAAAATGCCCTTTTGCAACATTGTTTTTTAACTCTGCTGCTACTGTTAATGTGGAAATTGAATTTATAGGACCAATGGCAGGACAATCTGTACTCGATTTGAACAGACATTTACTTGTTCCTAATTTTTCACACTTGATTACAATTTTGCCTGATAAAGAAATTATTCCTTCCACTTTATACCAATTTCTTTCTGACAATCTTTCAGGTAACTCTACCTCCCCCCATTTGCTAGAAAACTTACAGGTTCCTTTCTCAGTTATAGTAATAGAAAGTTCTGCAACAGAAATTAGACATTGCTCTTGTTTTACAAGTAAAGTTGGAAAGATGATACAAGACAAGCCAACAGTATTATTCGCTTTTATTTTTAATGGCTTTACAGTCTTAGCAAATGATCCTGGGAAGAAGCCTTGCTCCCGTGATGGCAATTCAATAGGCTTAAAAAATTGACTACAGTTTTTCTCAACTAGTCCCCCAATATCTGGATTTGGATCTGCATTGATAGATCGATACAAGTTAACTGTATAATCTAACTCACTTTTACTTGAAATTTTGAATTCAATCTTTTCACCAGGTCTAGCTGATAGCCTATCAGAATACCCTACTAGTGGCACAGTCTTCATTTACCATTTTCTCCACTCTACTTTTTTCTTTCTACCAGTTTATTAAAATTTCAGCAGAATGAAACAGTATTAAAGCAAACTATCACCTATGAGCCAGAAAACCACTTATAAATTGCAACAAAACCATCAATTGTGATTATTGGGGGCTGTAACTTTCTTTGGAAAAGATTTTTTGTGATTATATCATCAGTGGAAAATAATCTTATAATTAAGACGAATTCTCATTGGCAATGTTAGTCTTTTTCTTCTAACAATCTTTTTCTAGCGATCCTCTGTTCTTCAGATAGAACCTTGAACTAGCTTGAGAATAAGCATTAATAGCGAGCTACAAGTCAATTAATACTCACTCCACATATAAACAGTTTAACATCAAATTATATTTTCTAAATACCAATTTATAGTTTTGGTCAATCCCTGGTTCAAATTCACTCCTGGTTTCCAATCAAGAATTTTTTGTCCAATGGATCCATCAACTGTTTTACAGAAAGCTCCGTCTTCTTTAGTTTTATCAAATTTTAATTGCCCCGAATAACCGATCAATTTCTTTATTTTTAAGGAAAGGTCATGGATGCTTATACCACTACCAACACCAACATTTATGATATCTTCATATTTTTCTAAATCCAGAGCTTTTATCAATGCTGCAGCGCCATCATCAACATACAACCATTCTCTAATTGGTTTCCCCGTACCCCATATCTCGACAAAAGGCTCATTCTTGATCTTGGCCTTTGCAGTCTTCATGATAATTGCACCTAATGCATGCGATCTCTCTTCATCAAAGTGATCATCCGGACCATACATATTTGATAATATGAGATTTATTGAACCTAAACCGTATTCCTTCTGATAAGCATAGCTACCCACCCAGGACATTTTTCTGCACATACCATAAACCATGACAGTTTCATGCAAAGAACCATCCCAAAATTCCGACTCCCTAAAATAGCTTAATTTTGCAGGGTAGGCACAATTGGATATAGGATTAATAATTCTTTTTATGTTAAAATCTTTACAAACCTTAAATAAATTAAGTGTCATCAACATATTATTGTGAAATATTTCTGCAGGCCTTTTTATTCCAAACTGAATGCCTCCAACAAATGCCGCACAATTGATAACCTTTGTGATATTCTTACTTTTAAATAGACTGACTGTTTGATTATAGTCCCTTAGATCAATACCCAAACTTAAGGACGTAGTCACAAATTCCTTATTCGAATTCTTTAGCAATCTACAAATTCTTTTGCCCAGAAAGCCTGTGGCGCCAGTAACTAGTATCATTTCAGTTAACCCTTTTTAACTCGCCACTTTATGTTTATTTGCTTTATAACATTGTTCTGATGGAGCATCATTCGCTCTAATTCAACCTCAGTTATTTCCCCAGTCTGCCGCTGTTTAATAATGGCATCCTCTATTAGGTATTCAACTTTTTCTATCTTGAAATTTACTCCATGGATTAGAGCTAATGGGCTATTGGCTGCACCATTTTTTTGCCAAAATTCATTTACTTCCTTATCATATAATTCCAACCCCAAAGGTGTGATAGGTCTGACATGTGTCGGATCAGAAATAAAATCATCATGCCTTGGATGCGGCACATTAATTTCAATTAGTGCCTTATTTTTACTTATCCTATACAGTTCTTTTAGTATAGAATTAAAAATTTCGGGCTCTTGACCAATATGTTCTAAAACATGGGCTAACAAAATTTCTTCTGCACTGTCATCTTCAAATGGGTATGGAAATTTTTCTAAATCATGCACGATATTACTGTTGTAATATGCAAATTTGTCCAAATTAACATATCCATCAAGAATTTTATTTCCGCAACCCAGATTCAGCTTCATTCTAAAATCTCCTTACCAGAGATGGCTGCATCTTCTGTGCCAAGCCATTAAAATATTAAAAATCTCTGTGAGTTTACGTTGCTAGCCTATGACAAGAAGAATAATCATTACTACGGACCCAATCCTAATATGCGAAACGTGGTGCCCAGTATGTCCAGTCACTCTTATCTAAAAGGAGATTTCAAAATTTTCCACCTTTTGTCCACCTTGTATACTTTCCGATAAACCCACCATTTTCTTTTTGTTTCTCTCAAAGAAATGAGAGTATAGATCCATAGTAATTTTAATTGATGAATGACCTAATCTTCTGCTGATAGCTAAAGGGTAAGTTTCCTTATCAATTAGATTTGGAACGTGGGTGTACCGTAAGCTATGGATTCCTCTGTGCTCCAATCCAGCTTGCTTAACAATCGTATCCCATATTTTTCTTTGTTGGCTACTGTGTGTTAAACCTAAATCATCGGCAAAAATGATTAGAATTTTATTAATGTTATCGCCTAACCTGAGGAGCTTTTGTTTAACCTACGATTTCCAACGTTATGGCCTGCCTAAATGAAACTTATTAATGACATAATTTCGCTATTACTTTGTGAAAGTCTGCCCTTCAATTCTGTAAAACTCCTGTGCTGCTGCTACTCCTGATCCAGGCTTGACTTCTAGGATTCCTACATCTCGCATCGCCATTTCAGCCCCAGAGATAGCGCTCATTAGCATCAGTTCATTTAAGTCACCCAAGTGGCCTATTCGAAAAACCTTTCCTGCAACTACTGACAAACCAGCTCCTAAGCTTAAACCATATCGATTATATGCATGCTTAATTACAACATTGGCATCTCGATCATCGGGAACAACAATTGCTGTCACTGTGTCAGAATACCATTGAGGAGATTTTGCACAAAGGTTAAGTCCCCAAGCTGATACAGCCCGTCTAACTCCCTCTGCTAGAAAGGAATGGCGCTCAAATATATTCTCCAAACCCTCATCGAAAATTCTATCCAAGGAGGCTCTTAATCCTCGCAGCAGGGTCATAGGAGGTGTATAAGGGAAATAACCCGTTGCATTGGTAGCAATCATGTCTTTGAAATCAAAATAGCATCTACGCATAGTAACTTTTTTTGAAGCTTCTAAAGCTTTTTTACTGGCAGCCATTATTGCTAAACCAGCTGGGAGCATAAACCCTTTTTGGGAGCCGGAGACAGCAAGGTCAACACCCCACTTATCCATTTGGAAATCTACAGAAGCTATTGAACTAACCCCGTCTACATAAAGCATGGCTGGGTGTTTTGCTTCATCCATGACAACTCTTAGATTAGCTATATCAGATTTTACACCTGTTGCCGTTTCATTTTGTGTGGCTAACACAGCTTTTATAGAATGAGTTTTATCAGCTGCCAAGATTTCACCGAAAATCTCCAATGGCACACCCGTCCCCCACTCACACTCAACTATCTGTACTTCGAGTCCAAGCCGTTCACAAAGATTAATCCACAGATGGGAAAATTGACCAAATCTTGCTGCAAGAACCTTGTCTCCAGGGTTTAATGTATTTGACATAGATGCTTCCCACCCACCAGTTCCCGAAGCAGGGAACAAAAACACTTGACCTGTTTTTGTTTTAAAGACCTTTTTGAGATCTTCAAACAAAGGCAAAATGAAATTAGGCAAATCTGGTGCTCTATGATCTTCCATTGGAACATCTATGGCTTTGCGTACAGTGTCTGGAACATTGGTCGGGCCGGGCACGAAAAGACTTCTTACTAAAACCATTTTCTTTATCTCACATTTAAGTTGCTTGGGGGTGATTATAAAATCGCCTATTTGTCCTATATAATTCAAAATAGAAAAACAAGTAAAATATTTTTTGATAAATTCTAGTTGATATAATCAAGATACAAAAATGCTGGAATTTCTAATTTTTTACAATACTATGCGCCTTTACTATCTAAAGCTTTAGCTGTCAAATCAGCCAGACTTATGTTCTTTTCCAAACACAAAATGTGTAAATGATATCGCTTTCTTGGATTAGGATTAGGCATTTTGGATTAGTAGGTTGTCGATAACCGAAAGATCTGGCTCATTTCCGAGGAAGAATTAAAATTTTTGACTCTTTAGATCTGGATGTTACTTTATAAAAATGATCGTTTCTATTTGTAATCTGAAAGATCTATTGTTAACTGGTAGATTATCTGATCGTGCATGCAATAACTTACTTTTTGAATTCAATCTTTCAGTTACCACAGGCTATACTTCATGATAAGAAAAATGTTCGCCGTAGTGACTGGCGCTCAGGGTGGGATTGGATGCGCAATAGTGAACCGTCTACTTTCTGATGGTTTTTTTGTTATAGCGATTGATAAAACTGATCGAGGTATATTTTCTGAACACAAAAACGTTATTA
>PACC02000042.1 GCA_002699695.2 Paracoccaceae bacterium
GACCTGATAAAGAATGTTGAAAACCAATTAGGCCCTATAGATGTATGTATTTATAATGTAGGAGGAAATGTAAAATTTCCTATTCTCGAAACGACTAGTCGGGTTTATCGTAAAGTTTGGGAAATGTGCGCTTTGGGAGGATTTCTTGTTGGGAAAGAGGTTCTCCGATATATGCTTCCTAGAAAAAGTGGTACCATTTTATTTACAGGAGCATCAGCCAGTATAAGAGGGAAAAGCGGTTATTGTGCTTTTTCAGGCGGTAAACAAGCCTTACGTGCTCTTGCTCAAAGCCTGGCAAGAGAGGTTGGTCCAAAAGGTATTCATGTTTCACACGTTATTATCGATGGATTGATAGAAAACGAAAATGCGAGATCATTGTTCCCAGAGGATTTTGACTCTAGACCCAAAGATGGCATTTTACAGCCGGCCGAAATAGCTGAGGCATATTGGCAGCTTTATAACCAGCATAAAAGTGCATGGACTTTTGAAATTGATCTTCGCCCTTATTCCGAGCCCTGGTAGGCTTTTTTAAAGCTAAACATTTTGATCATATTTAATCTAATTCAATTAAGAGATCTTTGGCGTCAATTTGACTACCGGGTTTTACGTGTATTCTGATTATTTTTCCTGCTCTCTCTGCATTAAGGGCGGTTTCCATTTTCATAGCTTCAATAGTCAGTAAAACATCTCCTTTTTTGATCGATTGTCCTTCCTTTACGGCCACTACTGTCACCGCTCCAGGCATTGGGGCAGATATATGTTTGGGATTCTTTAAATCTGCCTTTGGTTTGTCTATAACTTGATTTGTCATATAAATCTGGTCAGCAATTCTGATAATTCTTGGTTGCCCGTTTAACTCAAAAAACGCCTTACGTTCTCCTTCTTCATTTATCTCACTTATGGTTTGCAGGCGAATTTCAAGGGTCTTTCCAGGATCAATTTCAACACTTAATTCTTCACCATTTTCCATTCCATAAAAATAGATATCAGTTGGAAGAGTCCTGACAGGTCCATAGATCGAATGATGTTTTAGGTATTCAGAGAAAATCTTTGGATACATTAAATAACTGCAAAAATCTTCTTCATCTATTTCACTCAGTGAAAGATTAGAACAGGCCTCAGTTTTAACCTTATCCAAACTGTTTTGTTTTATTCTTGATCCTGGTCGACCGGTAAAACTTTTTCCCTTCCCGAGAGCTTTTTCTACTATTGATTTAGGGAAACCACCTGGCGGCTGTCCTAAGTTACCTCTCAGCATGTCGAGAACTGATTCCGGGAAAGCAACTTCTACTCTAGGATCTTCTACTTGTTCTTTGGTTAAACCTTGGGAGATCATCAACAAGGTCATATCTCCAACCACTTTTGAAGAGGGTGTGACTTTGACGATATCTCCAAACAATTGGTTTACATCTGAATAAGTTTTTGCAATTTCTGGCCATTTGTTTGCTAAACCTAGACTTTTTGCTTGAGCCAGAAGGTTGGTGAATTGACCTCCTGGCATCTCATGAAGATATACTTCAGATGCAGGAAAAGTTACACCTTGGTCGAAAGCGCTATATTGTTTTCTAACAGTTAACCAATAATTAGATATATCCCTAACTTCATCAATTCTAACAGATGACGCTCTTTCAGTATTTTGTAGAGTTTCTAGAACTGATCCAAGACAGGGTTGGGATGTGCTTCCAGAAAAAGCATCCATTGCACAGTCAACAACATCTACTCCTGCTTCAGAAGCAGCAAGCAAAGTTGCTATACCTGCTCCACTGGTGTCATGGGTGTGGAGGTGAATTGGTAGCCCTGTTTCGTCTTTCAGTGTCTTAATTAAAAGCTTAGCAGCAGGTGGTTTTAACAAGCCAGCCATGTCTTTTAATCCTAGTAAATGAGTGCCAGCCTTTTGTAATTCTTTGGCCATTTTTACATAATATTTTAAGTCATATTTTGATCTGGTAGGATCTAATATGTCTCCAGTATAACATATTGACGCTTCAAGAATTTTCCCTGTTTGGAGAACTGCGTCCATAGATAATCGCATGTTTTCTACCCAATTGAGGCTGTCAAATACTCTGAAAAGGTCTATGCCAGACTTGGCTGCCAAGGTTACAAAATAGTTTACGTAATTGTCTGGATAATTTGTATAACCAACTCCATTAGATCCCCTCAGAAGCATCTGTAAAAGGGTGCTAGGCATCTTATTTCTTAAATCCCTGAGTCTTTGCCAGGGGCATTCCTGAAGAAATCGATAGGCAACATCAAAGGTTGCACCCCCCCAGCACTCAACGGAAAACAATTCTGCAAGATTACCATCATAGCGATCCGCAACACTAAGCATATCAATAGATCTCATTCTAGTAGCCAGTAGGCTTTGATGACCATCACGCATCGTGGTATCCGTGATAAGCAATTGCTTTTGATTTAAGGTCCAGGAAGCAACTGCATTTGCTCCTTTTTCATCAAGAATTTTCTTTAAATTTTTTGAGGAATTTTCTTTCCTAGTTTTCTTAGTATTTCGGAAAGAAAATGTATTGGTGTCAGGTCTCTTTTTATTTTTTGTTTCTGGATGACCTTCAATGCTGACTGATGCTATGTAGGTAAGTAATTTAGTGGCCCTATCTTGACGCTCCCTGAATTTAAATAACTGCGGCGTGGAATCAATGAAATTTGTGGTATAAGCATTATTGAGAAAGGTTTCATTCTTTAGTAAATTTTCTACAAATAAAATATTTGTTGAAACGCCACGGATACGAAATTCACGAAGAGCTCTGTCCATTCTTGCTATCGCATCTTCCGCTGTTGGGGCCCAAGCAGTGACTTTCTCCAGTAAGCTATCGTAAAACCTTGTTATGATGGCTCCAGAGTAAGCAGTCCCGCCATCTAACCGGATTCCCATGCCAGTTGCTCCCCTATAGGCAGTTATTCTTCCATAGTCCGGAATGAAATTATTTAGAGGGTCTTCCGTCGTAATCCTACACTGCAAAGCGTGACCGTGACATTGAATTTCATCTTGATTGTCTTTGCCTGTGGCTTCTTTTATTGAGGAACCTTCAGCAAGCATTATCTGGGCCCTGACAATGTCAATTCCTGTAACTTCTTCAGTAACGGTATGCTCAACTTGAATTCTTGGGTTTACCTCTATGAAAAAGAAATTTCCATTTGATACATCCATTAAGAATTCAACTGTTCCAGCACACTGATAACCAGCTCTTTGGCAGATTTTTTCCGCCATTTTGCATACCTCATTTCTTTGAGAATTAGTTAGATATGGGGCAGGTGCTCTTTCAATGACTTTCTGATTTCTTCTTTGAATTGAACAGTCTCTTTCCCACAAATGGTAAATATTCCCATCTTTATCTCCTAGAATCTGGACCTCTACATGCCTTGCATTTTCAATATATTTCTCCAAGAATGATTCAGAATTTCCAAAGGCATTCTTAGCTTCTCGTTTTCCTTCTAGAACATTCTTCTCTAAATCTTTGAAGTTCTTGATAAGCCTCATACCGCGACCACCCCCACCCCAAGAGGCTTTCAGCATTAAGGGCAACCCCAAATCTTTTGCTATCTTGTCTAGCTTGTCAGTACTTTCAGGTAATATATCACTAGCTGGGATAACTGGTACTCCTGCACTAGCGGCCATTTTCCTAGCTTTGGCCTTGTTACCTAATTGTCGCATTGTTTTGGGAGATGGGCCAATGAAAGTGAGGTCTGCTTCTATACAGGCTTCTGCAAATTCAGGTTTTTCGGATAAAAGCCCGTAACCAGGGTGAATTGCATCTGCATCAGCCATTTTTGCTATTTGGATGATTTCTTGAATATTTAGATAGGCGGCAACAGGTCCCATTCCTTGTCCTATTTTATAGGCTTCGTCTGCTTTGAATCTATGTAGAGAAAGTTTATCTTCTTCTGCAAAGATAGCCACGGTAGATTTACCCATTTCATTTGCAGCTCGCATAACTCTTATGGCAATTTCACCCCTATTGGCGATCAAGATTTTCTTGAACTTTTGCAGCAATTAATGTTCCTTGAATAAATGCATTTGAGTCGCGGTTTATAGTATATCAGTATATCCGGACAACAACCATTTTGTAACACGATAATTTGTAAAACATCCTCTCATAAGCAGGTTGAAATGATTCATCCCGATTAAGAGTTCATTTTATATAATTACAAGCCTTTCAATTTACTCAAGGCTTAGGTAAGTTTCATCCATGAGAAAAAGCAACGAAAAGATGGTATTGGTTTTCAGTGAAATATACAGGGATTTCTCAAATGGATGAACACAATTTGAAGAAACCCAAAAGTTTAGCGGAAAAAGCTTTACTGAACCGCTCCTGCAATTATCTAAATGATTTAAATGAGAAACAGAGGGAAGCGGTCGAAAAAATTTCTGGCCCACTTTTGGTGTTAGCTGGAGCTGGAACCGGTAAAACACGAGCGCTAACGGCGCGCATTGCTTGTCTTATAGATAGAGGTCACGCTAGGCCTAATGAAATTTTAGGTGTAACGTTTACTAACAAGGCAGCCCAGGAGATGAAACAGCGTATTGGCAAGTTTTTGGGAGCTGCTGTTGAAGGTATGCCCTGGTTAGGCACATTTCACTCTATTGGTGCTAAATTATTGAGAAGGCATGCAGAGCTCATTAAGCTCAAGACAAATTTCACTATCTTAGATGTTGATGATCAGTTACGCCTTCTTAAACAGCTCATATCTCTTGAAAATATTGATGAAAAGCGTTGGCCAGCAAGAAACCTTGCAGGTCTCATTGATCACTGGAAGAATCACGCCTGGCTTCCCGATAATTTGCCATCAAGTGAGACAAATGCTTACGACGGGAAAGGTCCTAAGCTGTACAAATTATACCAGGAAAGGTTGAGCATATTAAATTCTGTTGACTTTGGTGATCTTATTTTACTGCCTATTCGTTTAATGCAAAGTAATCCTGATTTGCTAGAAAAATATCAGGGAACCTTAAGGTTTATATTAGTTGATGAGTATCAGGACACAAATGTTGCTCAGTATCTGTGGCTTAGATTATTAGCCGAAGGGCATAAGAACATTTGCTGTGTAGGAGATGATGATCAATCAATATATGGTTGGCGAGGTGCAGAAGTAAGAAATATCTTATCATTTGAAAAAGACTTTCCAGGAGCAAAAATAGTCAGGTTGGAACAAAATTACAGATCTACACCTCACATTTTGGCTGCAGCATCCTCACTGATAGCTGCAAACACTAAGCGACTGGGGAAAACCCTATGGACGGATACCAAATCAGGAGAAAAGGTCAAACTAATCAGTCATTGGAACGGCGAGGAAGAGGCTAGATGGTTAGGAGATGAAATAGAAAGCCTATGCCTTGGTACTAGAGGGATGAAGCCTTTTAAATATGATGAGATTGCTTTATTAGTGAGAGCTTCCTTTCAAATGCGTGTTTTTGAAGATCGGTTTGTTCAAATGGGGTTGCCCTACAGGGTAATTGGGGGACCTAGATTTTATGAAAGAAAAGAAATAAGGGATGCCATAGCTTACTTTAGGGCCAGCTTAAGTTTTGACGATGGTTTAGCGTTAGAAAGAATTATAAATACACCCAAGCGCGGTTTTGGGGAAAGGTCTTTACAGGTGATGAATCTTATAGCCCGGGAACGGGGTATAAGTTTGATGGCTGCAGCTAGAATTGCTGTTGATGATGGTATGCTTTCACAAAAAGTATCTAGTGATTTGGATGGGCTCCTTAATAACTTTAAACGTTGGAACGTAGATTTTCTGAATGGATTGAAACAGCACACTGAGGTTGCTGAAGCCATCTTAGATGAATCGGGGTACACTGAAATGTGGCAATTGGAAAAATCTCCTGATGCCCCAGGTCGACTCGAAAATCTAAAAGAACTAATAAAAGCCATGAGCGAGTTTGAGAACATTCAGGGGTTTTTAGAACATATATCCTTAATTATGGAAATGGAGTCTGACAACAATGTCCCCAAAGTTTCTATAATGACCTTACATGCAGCTAAAGGATTAGAGTTTCCCGTTGTTTTACTACCTGGTTGGGAGGATGGGTTGTTTCCCTCGCAGCGATCTATGGATCAAAAGGGATTAAAAGGATTAGAAGAAGAGAGGAGATTAGCTCACGTAGGTATCACAAGGGCAGAGAGTTATTGCATAATAAGTTTTGTTTCCAATCGCAGAATATTCAACCAATGGCAGAACGCAATTCCTTCCCGCTTTATTGATGAATTGTCAGAAAAAGACATTGAAATATTAAATAGCAGTGGGGGTTATGGAGCTAGTTTAGCAGAAGCTTTTCCGGAGTCTTGGAGATTTGATCATTTAGGCACAGATAAACAGATAAACGATGGAGGAAAGTATGAGTCTCCTGGTTGGCAAAGGATGGAAAAAAACTTAAAACAGCATATTTTTAAGCCGAAGGTATCAAGGCATTTTCAATCAGTAGACCAGACTCATGCTTTCAATGTGGGGGATAGAGTTTTTAATCAGAAATTTGGTTATGGAATAATAGAAAGTATGGATGGGATTAATTTGAAAGTTAATTTTGAAAAAGCTGAGACCAAGAATGTAAGGGCCTCATTTGTCGTGCATGAGGATGATATTTAATAATGCTTTGACGAAAAAAAACATTTTTGCTGATCTTAAAGAGTAGCTATAGTATAGGTTATGCAGGTATAAATTTGTATTCAAAATATTTTCCCATATTAGAATGGTCAAAGTCCTATACTTATAAAGACTTTTCTGATGATTCTTTGGCTGCGATAATAGTCACCATAATGCTCATCCCGCAGTCCTTGGCATATGCCATGCTAGCGGGCTTACCACCTGAAATGGGTTTGTATGCCTCAATCATACCTTTAATTCTGTATGCTATATTTGGGACATCAAAAACTTTGGCTGTTGGACCTGTAGCCGTGATTGCTTTGATGACTTCTGCTTCTTGTAGTCAATTTGCAAACCCAGGCAGTACAGATTATGCGATATTGGCAATTATCTTAGCAGTAATGTCTGGAATGATGCTTATCATCATGGGATTACTGAAATTAGGTTTCATAGCTAATTTTCTTTCACATCCTGTTATTTCAGGTTTTATAACGGCATCTGGTCTAATAATAGCCGCTAGCCAGCTAACCCACATCTTCGGCATAGAAGGACGGGGGAGCAATCTTTTTGATATACTGCTGAACCTTGCACAAAATTTTACTCATTTAAACTTTCATACATTGGTAATTGGTATGGTTGCGTTGATAATTTTGTTTTGGTGCAAGAAGAAACTAAAAAAATTCATGCTGGATAAAGGATCTAGTCCTCTAGTGTCAGATATTGTGTCAAGGACTGGCCCAGTAATAGCAGTAGTTTTAACTACTCTGGCTGTTTGGTTATTTGGTTTGGGTATTAATGAGGTGGCTATAGTAGGAAGAATCCCAGATGGATTACCTTCATTAGGCATCCCTTCCTTTAGTTTTTCAATATGGCTTGAATTACTTGCTCCTGCACTTTTAATTTCGCTGGTCGGGTATGTTGAAACCGTCTCTGTTGCTCAAACATTGGCTTCTAAAAGAAGGCAAAGAATTGATCCCAATCAAGAACTAATAGCCCTAGGTTTCTCAAATTTAGGCTCTGGTACATCTGGAGGATTTCCTGTGACTGGAGGATTTGCTAGATCGGTGGTTAACTTTGATGCCGGTGCCAAGACGCCAGCAGCAGGTGCTTTCACAGCAATTGGAATAGCGTTTGCAACACTATTCCTCACACCCTTTCTTTTTTATCTACCCAAAGCAACGCTTGCGGCTACTATAATTGTTGCTGTTTTATCACTTGTAGACTTCAAATCTGTTTTAAGAATTTTTTCATATTCTAAATCAGATGGAGTGGCAATGTTATGTACTATCCTCAGCACACTTTCAATGGGGGTAGAGATTGGTATTATCTCTGGTGTCGTTATTTCCTTACTAATGTACCTATATAGGACATCAAGACCTCATATTGCTAGAGTTGGTCAAGTTCCAGGAACTCAACATTTTAGAAATGTGAATAGGCATTTAGTGATTACTAGTGAGAAAGTCATATCACTCAGAATTGATGAAAGCTTATATTTTCCGAATGCAAGATTCTTGGAAGACAGTGTATATGCTTATATAGGGAGGGAACCTGAAATTAAGGATATGATACTTGTGTTTTCAGCTATTAATTATTTAGACGCCAGCGCACTGGAGAGCTTGGAAGCTATTAATAGAAGATTAGCAGACGCAGAGGTCAATTTACATTTTAGTGAAGTGAAAGGGCCTGTAATGGACCAGCTTCAGAGAACTCACCTCTTAGCAGAATTGAGTGGCCAGGTTTTCTTGAGCCAATACGATGCATTTAAGACCTTAGAGCCAGAGCTTTCTAAAAAAAGTCTTACACCAAATGAGAGTCAGGCTAGTTAA
>PACC02000083.1 GCA_002699695.2 Paracoccaceae bacterium
GGGCTTTTATGGCGGAGAGACAGGGATTTGAACCCTGGGAACCCGTGAAGGCTCAACGGTTTTCGAGACCGCCCCGTTCAACCACTCCGGCACCTCTCCATTGGGACAAATTTAAAATAGTATTAAATTTTATTAATTAAATTTGCAGCCAGTAGACTTTCTCCTTGACATTGACAAGAATTTGAAAGAAATCAAGAGGAATACAGATAAAAATTAACTTATTTAAGCACTTTTTTCTATATTGGTGTGGAAAAAATCAGGCTCGTTGGTATAGGATATGTTTGCAGTTTTTAAAACCGGGGGTAAGCAGTATAAGGTAACATTAGGTGATGTGTTATTGATTGAGAAACTGTCGGCTAATGAAGGTGACAAGATAAGATTTAATGAAGTTCTGGCACTAAGTGATAAAGCTCAGACCATTGGTACACCTACAATCTCTGGTGCTTGTGTTGAAGGGGAAATATTAGCTCAAACTAAGGGTAAGAAAACTATAAACTTCGTGAAAAGAAGAAGAAAACACTCCTCACAACGAAAAAAGGGACATAGACAGAACCTAACTCTACTAAAAGTCTTGCAAATAAAATCTGATCAAAAAACATCACCAAATCCAAGCGCTAGTTTTGAAGTCATTGGGAAATCAATTGCCAAGGATAGTAATCCTAAATTGATGAAAACTAAGATTAAAACATCTGTTTCAGAACAAAAATCGAAAACAGAGCCAGTTACTAAGAAATCTGCCGAAAAAAAAGCTCCTAAACAAACTGATACGAAAAGCACTCCTACTACTAAGAGCAAAGATGCTGGCAGCAGTAAGAAACAAGCAAAAAACACAGTGGTAGAGAAAAAAAAATCAAGTAGCACAAAGAAAAAAAGCGCTAACACAAGGCCTTCAGGCAATAAAACAAAAAGTTAGGAAATAACTAATGGCACATAAAAAAGCAGGTGGATCTTCTCGAAACGGCCGAGATTCTGCAGGTAGACGCCTGGGAGTAAAAAAATTTGGGGGTGAATCCGTCATTCCAGGTAATATAATAGTTAGGCAACGGGGTACTAAATGGTGGCCAGGGACAAATGTTGGAATGGGAAAAGATCACACTATATTTGCTAAAACTGATGGAAAAGTAAGCTTCCATAAAGGCTTAAAGGGCCGTACCTTTATCTCAATCATCTAACGCTCTTCTACAGCCGCACCCTCCTGTACACTCTGGAGAAATCGGTGGATAATTATTTTTTGAGTTTGGTTTTTTTTGCTAGTTCTATGGTAGCCTCCCCAGGGCCAGCCAACATGATTTTGTTGGTAGCAGGATCACAATATGGTTTAAGAAAATCTCTCCCATTTGTCTTAGGTATTATAACTTCAAAACAATTCATTATCTGGCCTATTGGATTTGGAATACTAACTTTTTTTGATCACTTCCCGGCATTGGTAGTTTTTATTAAGAGTGTTTCTTGTATTTATATTGTTTGGTTAGCTTGGAAACTATCCAATTTTAAGATTGCTAATAAATCAATTTCATTGAAAGTACCGTCTTTTTTTCATGGTCTACCAGTACATCCTACTAACCCTAAGGCATGGGCGATGGTTAGTGTCAGCTTTGCTAATTATACTGACCTTTCCCAACCCTCTTTTTCAATAACACTAATGGTTGCCTTAGTATTTATAATAGTACAATTAGTCTTTCATATTCTTTGGTGCTATTTTGGATATCAATTAAAACAAAGGGTTCAGGGAACTACATCCGAAATTTGGTTAATGCGCACATTATCCATGCTTATGTTAGCAAGTTTGATAGTACTGTTTCTTTAAAAATACTAATTGATGAAAACTATAATGAAAGATGCGGATGCCTAAATGAAATTTTTGGACTTAGTTAAAATATATATTCGCTCCGGTTCTGGTGGATCAGGGGCACTAAGCTTTAGAAGAGAAAAATTTATTGAAAGGGGTGGTCCAGATGGAGGAAATGGTGGGCGAGGAGGATCCATTCGAGCTATTCCTGATGAATCATTAAATACACTAATTGATTTTCGATATAGGCAACATATTTTTGCGGAAAATGGCAAACCGGGTCAAGGGAAGAGAAAAACAGGTGAGTCGGGCAAAGATGTATTTATTAAATTACCCCTGGGAACAGAGATTTTAGATGAAGAACAAAAATTATTGTTTGGTGAAATCATATCTCCAAATGATAATATTCTACTTGCAATTGGTGGATCAGGAGGATTAGGAAACCATCATTTTAAGTCCTCTACAAATCGAGCACCTCGAAAATATACTAAAGGGGAAAAAGGCATTGAAAAAGTTGTCTGGTTAAAACTTAAATTGATAGCAGACATCGGGATGTTAGGTCTTCCAAATGCAGGAAAATCAACATTTCTCTCAACGACATCAAAAGCTAAACCAAAAATTGCAGATTATCCATTTACCACCCTAGAGCCAAAATTAGGAATTGTATCAGCTTCTAATAGATTTATGGTCCTTGCAGACATCCCAGGATTAATTAAAGGTGCTCACACGGGTAAAGGTGCGGGGATAAATTTTTTAGGCCATATTGAGAGGTGCAAGGTTCTAATCCATCTGTTGGATTGCACTTCTTCGGAACTAGAGAATGACTATAATACTGTCCTCAATGAACTAAAACAATATAACAAAAAACTCTTAAATATGTCTCGTATAACAGTTTTGAATAAAATTGATGCATTGCCTAAAAAAACTCTTCAAGACCAATTGCAAATAATCAAAAAATATGAGAATAAAATTCATCTCATTTCTGCGAAAAATAATATTGGAACAAATGAGGTGCTATTGGAATGCTCTAAACAAATAGACCTAGAGCATGAAAACTTTAATGCAGTTTGCGAGTCCAAAAATCAATGGAACCCAATAAATCATTAAATTCTTTCTGTAATTATCCACAATTGGAAAGAACCACGACTATTGTTTTAAAGATTGGAACATCAATCTTGATCGACTCTGACACAAATTTGTTAAAATCTAAGTGGCTGAAGTCTTTTGTGGAAGAGGTAGCTGAATTAAAAAAAATAGGCAAAAACATAATTATTGTTTCTTCTGGCGCTATCGCTCTCGGAAGAAAAATTCTTAATCTTAACTCTAAGAAACTTGAGTTAGATGAAATTCAGGCTTCAGCAGCCGTTGGACAGATTCGATTAGCCCAAGCATATGAGACAAACCTAAATCAGCTTAACTTAAATTCAGCACAAATTTTACTAACTGCAGACGATAGCCATCACCGCAGACGTTACCTCAATATTAGATCTACTATGAAATCTTTATTAAAATTGGGTGTTGTGCCAATTGTAAACGAAAATGATACTGTAGCAACTGATGAAATAAAATTTGGTGATAATGATCGGCTAGCAGCCCAAGTCGCCTTAACTTCAGAAGCTGATCTATTAATTCTATTGTCAGATATAGATGGTTTGTATGAAGAAGACCCTCATTCAAACCCAAATGCAAAACATTTTTCAACCATACAAAATATAACCCCAAAACTTCTGAAAATGGCAGGGAGTACTAAATCAGATAACTCTAAAGGAGGAATGATAACAAAACTAGAAGCAGCTCGAATTTCAATGAACGGGGGTTGTGAAATGATCATAACAGATGGTTCAAAGAATTATCCGTTAACCAACTTCATTAATGGTGTCAGCAAACATACCAGATTTGTACCTAGAGATGATCGAGCAAAATTAAGAAAAAAGTGGATACTATCAATAAAAACAAAGGGGAACCTATTTGTAGACAGTGGAGCTATATTAGCGCTTAGGCGTAACAAATCACTATTACCCGCTGGAGTTATAAAATCATCGGGAAATTTTCAAAGGGGAGATGCTGTCGAAATTATTTCCAATGATTTTGAAAAAATTGGACAAGGTCTTTCTGGATATTCAAGTATCGAAGTCGAAAAAATTAAGGGTTGCAAAACTTTTGAAATTGAAAAAAAACTTGGTTATCCGAGTAGAACTGCTCTGGTGCATAAAGATGACTTGGTGTTAAGTTGAAAGTATTATTTCTATGACCCAAAATTTACACAAATTAGTACAAGATTTAGGTCTGAAAGCCAAGACTGCTAATTCTTTCATTTCAAATGTGTCCTCACAAAAGAAAAATAATGTCCTACAAAGGATAGGAGAAATTATCTGGCAAGATAAAGAATTAATCCTAAAGGAAAATAGAAAAGATCTTCTTAAGGCTGACAGAAATGCAATCTCAAAATCTAAAAGAGATCGTTTATTGCTTACTGAGGATCGATTGCAAGAAATTATTTCAGGATTGAATTCAATAGCAAATCAGAAAGATCCAGTGGGGCAAGTTGTAGAGCAATGGGATAGACCTTCTGGACTAAGCATTAAGAAAATAACTACACCAATTGGTGTGGTAGGGATAATATATGAAAGTAGACCAAATGTTACTATAGACGCAGGCGCCTTGTGTATAAAATCAGGGAATGCAGCAATTTTGAGATCAGGATCAGATAGCTTTTTATCCTCCATGGCCTTACATAACTGCATCAAAAAAGCCTTAATTTTGTGTGAGTTGCCTGAAGAAGTAATACAGATTATTCCTACCAGGGATCGTAAAGCAGTTTCCAAATTACTACAAATGAGCGAATATCTGGATGTTGCTATTCCAAGGGGAGGAAAAGATCTAGTTCGATTAGTCCAAAGAATAGCGAAGGTACCCGTTTTTTCACACTTAGATGGAATTGTACACTGCTATGTTCATTCAGACGCAAAACCAGACATGGCTGAAAGTGTCATAATTAACTCTAAGTTACGTAGGCCAGGTATATGCGGGGCCCTAGAGTGTCTTTTAATTAATAGAAACTATTTTCTTAGCGATAATGGTCAATTACTTTTGAAATCACTTATAGACAAAGGTATAGAAATTCGTGGTGACAACGAAGTTACAGTAGTCCCAGGGACCATCCCGGCTATGGCCGATGATTGGGGTAAAGAGTTTTTAGATAAAATTCTTGCAGTGAAAATAGTTGATGGTGTGATGGAAGCTATATCTCATATTAAAAAATTTGGGTCCAATCACACTGAATGTATTATTACAAATGATGATAATATAGCTCAAAAGTTCTTTAATGAACTTGATAGCGCAATTTTAATGCAGAATGTTTCTACCCAGTTTGCGGATGGTGGTGAATTTGGAATGGGTGCAGAGATTGGTATTGGCACCGGAAAACTTCATGCCAGGGGTCCTATTGGAGCAAATCAACTAACAAGCTTTAAGTACATTGTACAAGGTAATGGTATATCAAGAAAATGAATTTATCTTTTCCAGGATCTAACTGGACCGCAATCTATATGCACAAAGCCCGAATTACTATAACTACCTACGCCACCACTTCTACAAGCCTTAGCTGCCCTTGAAATTTGTGATACAGACCTATTAGCTAGTCTAAGATCCGCTGCCATACCTTTAATATGGTACGAATTCCTTGCGACTCCACTATTTGAGTAAGACAGCCTCTTATTTGTTGCGGCAGTTCTATATCCTGAAAGCAATTGCATCGTTTCATTGGTGTCTAACAAAGCTTGAGTTGCAGCAATTATATCAACATTGGCAACATCATAAGTAATTATTTTATTTTCTCGCCAGTCACGCATAAAATAACTAATCTCCTTTACTGCCTCAGATACATAAGAGCCTTCAATCCAATATACTAATTTGATACTTTCTGAAGTTTTATTATTTTTTAATCGCAACAATCGTATATCACCCGCATTCCTAAGAAATCCGGGAGTCTTAGAATAGACTGGCGCGGCTACTGAAACACACGTAGCACCAAATATTGTGCAAAATTTTCTTCTTGATACCATATAGCCCTACTAAAAATGCAAAAGATTCAAAACACTAGCAGATTTCTTGCCAAAAGCTAGTATTATTTTATTTTATTTTCTGTAAACGAATTCTATTCGGAGCCCCTATATCAGTTAACTATCTGAATCTTAATGATTTTTTGTAAATTGTCAATATTTAAGTCTCAAATAATATTAAAAATTAAATATTCTCAAATTCATCGGTCTCATATTTATCATAACGACAATCTTTTTATTCTTGTTAATTTTATATTTTATGGCATCTTACTAAACTGAACATTGTATGAAATTTTCGTCAGGTGATTGAAACCATGAAAAACTGCCTCTTTTTAACTATTGTTCTTTTATCATCTTTCCTTTTAAAAAGCTCTCCTAGTTTCTCAACACAAACCCAAGCACTAACTTCGGACATACAACATTTGTTGGAGGTCTCACCAGAAATTAATCCAGCAACTAATGTATTTTATCAGGAGAGAAACTATATGCCTTATTGGCTAGATAAACCTGATGCGTTAAGCGAATTTACTTTGATACTTAAGAGCACTCCTAGGCATGGTTTACCCATAGAAAGATACGAATTTGATAAGATTTTAAAATTAAAATCTTCTGATTCCAGTATAGATTTAGCCAAGTTAGATCTACTTTTAACTGAAAAATTTCTACTTTATGCCAAGGATTTATCACACGGAATTGTAGATCCAACCTCGCTAACATCTTCCATCAATATCGAACCCAAAACTACTGAAGCTGAGACATTTCTCTCTGAATTAAATGAATCACCAAGAATAAAGAAATTTTTGGAAGAAACCCAACCAAATGATCCCGACTATATAAAACTTCAATTAGAACTTCAAAGATTGTTAGCCAAAGACAAAACTAATCAAGTCTCTAATATACCAATAGAAACAACCCTAGAATTAGGTATGTCACATCCAAATATTTTGTCCTTAAGAAAGAAACTAAAGAGCCTGGAGTATTCATATACAGACAATGGATCCGAAACTTTTGATGAAGAACTTCATAAGACAGTCATGCTTTTTCAAGAAGACAGTGGCCTGAATGCTGACGGAGTCGTTGGTCGAAAAACTATTCAAGCTCTAAATGTCCCAATAGAAACTAGAATCGTGCAAGTTCTTGTAAACCTTGAACGTATTCGCTGGTTAAATTTTGATAAGGGACCAGATTACGTAATAGTAAATCAACCTAATTATGAAGCAAAGTTGATTAAAGAAAACAATACTATATGGGAATCTAATGTCGTCATTGGTCTCCCAGACTTTCAAACAGCCGAATTCTTTGACCAAATGACTCACATAATTGTAAACCCTACATGGCATGTACCTAAAAGTATCGCTGTAGATGAATATTTACCTAAAATCCAGGAAGATCCAGAATTTCTAATTAATAATGAAATGAACCTCTACGTGAGAGGGACAACTAAAATTATAGATCCCAACCTAATTGATATGAGCGTATTTACTGTTGATAATTTTCCTTTTGAAATCAAACAGAACCCCGGTAATATTAATGCACTAGGCAAAGTAAAATTTATGTTTCCCAATAAATTCAGTATTTACATGCATGATACTCCAATGAAACCTTTGTTTTCAAAGGATTTGAGAGCTTTTAGTCATGGGTGTGTAAGAGTGGAACGCCCATTTAAATTTGCCAATGCTCTCTTGTCAAATGATGAAAATATAGAAAATTCACAATTTTATTCAGCTTTAAATAATGGTGAAGAAACCCAATTAAACCTCCCGCAATCTATCCCAGTTTATCTAATTTATCGTACTGTAATTGTTGATGATTTTGGAACTATTAATTATCGCCCAGATATCTATGGCCGAGATGCCTTGCTATATATGTCATTAATTTCTTCTGGTCTTAATATCGATGTTTGAAATTATTGTCTGAAAAGAAGTCAGAATGCGAGGTAAATATGATTTCTTTAGCTAAAATAGCTGAAGCATTAGATTGCAAATTTTATGGCAATGGTGATCTCATCTGTTCATCGCCATCTGAACCAAACACTGCAAAAGAAGATCAATTAGCTCTAGCTATTGACGACAAATATATGGAGCAACTTTTTAACACCCAAGCAAAAGTTGCTATTATTGGCAAGAATATAGACTGGCATTCCAGGGGACTTGAGGGAGTAATTGTCGCTAAAAATTCGAAACTTGTTCTTGCAAAAATCAATGACCTTTTCAACAGTTTTGAGAAAAGAAATCGAGTCATTAGTACTAATTCAACTATTCCAAACGATGCTTTAATTGGATTAAATCCTTCTATTGGCTCCTATGTCACCATTGATGAAAATGTAAAAATTGGAGATAACGCAACCATTGAAAATGGTGTCTCTATTGGTGCAAATGTAACGATCGGTAATAATTGTTTTATAAAATCTGGATGCAGAATTGAGAAGAATGTTTGGATAGGCAATAGTGTTATTTGCCATCAAAATGTCGTTCTTGGGTCAGATGGTTTCTCGTTCACACCACATGGTGGAGAAAGTATATTTGACCGTCTTGATAAAAATCACAAAACAAATGTAAAAAAGGAAGGGTTTCAGAGAGTAGCTTCGGTCGGGGGTGTACTGATAGGAGATGACGTAGAAATTGGAGCAAACACATGCGTCGATAAAGGCACCCTTAAAAATACGGTTATAGGCTCTGGATCCAAACTTGATAACTTAGTTCACATCGCCCATAATGTAATTATAGGGGAAAATTGCATAATCTGTGGACAGGTAGGAATAGCTGGCAGCACCATAGTGGGTGACGATGTCATTATGGGAGGGCAGGTTGGAGTAGCCGATAATTTAATTATAGGGCACAGTAGTATCTTAGCTGGGAAAACCGGGGTGTCAGTTAACGTGTCACCCAACAAATTTATGATGGGAAACCCTGCCATGGAAATGACTAAAAACGTACAATCCTACAAAGCTTTACGGCGTCTTCCAAGATTGCAGAAAAAAGTATCTGATCTTACAGAATTAGTAAACAAGATCTTATTACAAATGGAGAACAAATGAACTAGCAAATACTATAAGACTAGGTTAGTAAAACTCATGGCAAGAAATGTAAAAAAAGCGATCATAAATATTCTAGCAGAGCAGGCACTTCTTTCTCCCAAAGATATTTCTGAGAATTCAAGTCTAGATTCTATGGGAATTGACTCGTTAGGGCTGGTAGAAATTATCTTTTCCATAGAAGAGGCCTTTAATATCACAATTCCATTCAATGCTAATGACCCAAAGAATAATTCCTTTGATATTAGTAGTGTCGAATCTATCGTAAAGGCAGTCGAACAAATAATTGATAAATCAGCTAAAAGAAATAAGGTATGAACCGCGTCGTCATCACGGGGCTTGGGGCCATAAGCTCGCTCGGACTTAATATTGAAGAAATTTTTGAATCTTTGAAAGAAGGTCGCTGCGGTATAGGGCCACTAAAATTTCTTAATTCTGAAAGACTTTCTGTTCAGATAGGTGGGCAAATACATGATTACAAACCGGAAAAATACTTCTCAAAACAAGAAACTGCCCTGTATGACAAGTTTACTCAATTTGCTTTAATTGCAGCTCAGCAAGCAATTTCTTCTTGTGGAATTGAAATAACTGAACGTAATACTAGCGATGTCGGTGTAATTCTTGGGACAGCAGGTGGTGGTCTTCAAACACAAGATGAAAATTATCGCGAAGTTTATGAATCAGGTAAGAATAGAGTCCATCCTTTGATCGTACCCAAATTGATGAATAATGCAGCTGCTAGTCATATATCTATCAAATATAACGCCCAGGGCCCATGCTTCACCATCGCTTCGGCTTGCTCTTCCTCAAATCATGCCATGGGACAAGCGCTTAACTTAATAAGAAAAGGGGATATAAAAATTGCTATAACTGGCGGTTCAGAAAGCATGTTATGTTTTGGTGGAATAAAAGCATGGGAAGGCCTCAGAATTATGTCTAAGGAATCTTGCCGTCCATTTTGTTCTACTAGAGATGGTATGGTACAAGGGGAAGGCGCCGCAATTTTTATTTTTGAAGAGTTAGAGCATGCAAAGAATCGTGGCGCTACTATATTTGCAGAAGTAGCTGGTTTTTCTATGTCTTCCGATGCAATGGATATTGTTAACCCTAGCAAAGAAGGTGCAGCACGCGCCATAGCTAGTGCCTTAACTGATGCTAAATTAAATCCTGAAGATATAAGCTATATAAATGCGCATGGAACCGGCACCATCGCAAATGATAAAACAGAATGTGCTGCCATACGACAAACTTTTAAAGATCATACTAAAAACATCATGATATCTTCAACAAAATCCATGCATGGTCATTTAATCGGGGGTACAGGGGCTTTAGAGTTAGTCTCTTGCATACTTGCTATAAATGAAAGTATTATCCCACCAACAATCAACTACAAACAAAGAGACCCAGATTGTGATCTAGATATTGTCCCTAATATTGCCCGCGATCATTCAGTTAATTTCACTCTATCAAATTCTTTTGCTTTTGGTGGGCTAAATGCGGTGTTAGCACTTAAAAAGTTAGCTTGAATCCTTTGGTTTTAATTCTTCATAGATCTGAACAAACTGATCTAGATCTAAATCAACAATATATCTTGAGTTTGGTTCCCTTATGTCAATGATTTGTATAGTAAGATTAGCTCCCTGTTTTAGCAAATCAATACCTTTATCAGTCATTCCAAATTGAGAAGTACATCCGAGCTGATCACAAAACAAAAACTGTTCTGTGAAGGGCTCATTAGAGTCCACTGCAAAAGATATACCGCTTAGCAGGAGTGGAACACTTGATTCAAAAGGAATAAAAAAAGTAATTAATGAATCTGCAGGATTTTCGGCAGTACTAGTAAGTCGATCTAAAATAAACCTTGCTGCTTTCCTGCCTTGAACATCTAAAGCAAATTGGACCGCAACGCAGTGATCAATATCTTTCTCACAAACCTGCAGCCAATTACCAAATTCTTTTCTAATTTCTTCGTTTGATCCGGTAGATGAGTCTTGTAGTTGTTCCTGCGCGACGGCCAGTGAAAAGTTAAGAATTAGTGAATTTGTTAAAAGAAAAAAAAAGATCACAAATCTATTCCAGATATTATTCATATTAATTCACCTTAATAAATTTAATGATTAACTGTATCTATAAACATTTCAGTCAAGTTGGACTAGTTTTATCTTAAGAATTTTATTTTTTTCTTTTTCTAATATTTCAAACTTGAAACCATGAAAATTGAATACTTGCCCCACTACAGGGATTAATTGTGCTTCATGGATTACTAATCCAGCAATAGTATTTGCTTCATTATCAGGGAGCGACCAATCATAAGCTCTATTCAAATCTCGTATGCTCATTCCGCCATCAACAATGACATTCCCATCTGAGGTTCCAACCATTTGATCTATATCTACATCATGTTCGTCAGTTATCTCTCCGATGATTTCCTCAATAATGTCTTCTAACGTTATCAAACCACGCAAATCACCGTATTCATCAACCACAAGTGCGAAATGTGCTTTTCGTTTTAGAAATTGCCTCATTTGAAGATCTAACGTGGTAGTTTCTGGAATGAAATAAGGTTTCATAGCCACTTTCATTATGTCAAATGTATCGATATTAAATTTTTTTCGACCAGTAGAAGAAATAGTGCTAGTTTTCCGAAGTAAATCTTTCGCATGTAGAACCCCAACTACATTTTCTTGATTATTTTTAAATATTGGAATTCTTGTGTACGGAGATTTCAAACATTTCTGCAATATTTTTTTTGGGTTATCATCTGCATCAACCATTTCAATTTGACTTCTATGAAGCATAATTTCTTCTACAACCCGATCAGGAAGATCCAAAACTCCTAGCAACCTATCACGAGCATCCTTTTTTACTGCTCCTTCAGAGTGGTGAAGGGCAATGGCTCCTGCAATTTCTTCTAGAGCCAACACTTGCTTATTTGGATCAATCTTTAAGCCTGTCAAACTTAAGATTATTTGCACTATTTTCCTTACAAAATGTATTACTGGGGAAAAGAAAAAAACAAAAAAGGCTATTAATGGCGCTACTCTCCTGGCAGCTGACTCAGGGTTATTGATAGCATAGGTTTTGGGTAAAAGTTCTGCAAAAATTAAGATTAACATTGTCATTATTATGGTAGCATACGCTATCCCTTTTTCACCAAAAATTGACACAAATATTGTTGTTGCCAAAGAGGTTGCAAATATATTTACAACATTATTCCCAAGTAAAATTGTACCAATTAGACTTTCATTATCCGTCGTAATTTCTAAGGCTTTCTTTGCACCCTTAGAGCCCCGATCAGTCATATTTCTCAATCTTGCTCTACTAGATGCAGTAAGCGCAGTTTCTGATCCTGAAAAAAAAGCAGACATAATTAAAAGAAAAAATATTCCAATTATACCACCCCAGCCAAAAATGTAATTTGTTTCCCAATTTGCAATAAGCATTTCATTTCCTTAATATTATGATTTAGATCTTATTTTTATTCCTTGCTAATGGATGATTATTCATCACCAATGCCTTTTTTTGATCCTCTAAAACATGCGTATAAATTTGTGTGCTTGAAATATCAGAATGTCCTAAAAGGCTTTGAATCACCCTAAGGTCAGCACCATTTGCAAGTAAATGGGTGGCAAACGCATGTCTTATGACATGGGGAGATACCTTGACATTATCAAGTCCTGCATGTTTGGCTACACGTTTTAAAATACAAAAAAATTGTTCTCTATTTAAGAATCCTTTTTTCGTCCTTGCGGGAAATAAGAAACTTTTTGAATTAGTAGACATTTTCATTTCTTTCCTGAATGACAACCAATCTTTTACTGCTATTTTTGCCGAATTAGACAATGGCACAAGTCTTTCTTTCCTCCCTTTACCCTTAACAAGAATTAAATCAGAATTACCCGTCACAGAATTCAATGGTAAGGACACCAACTCAGTCACACGGATACCAGTCGCATATAAAAGTTCAATTAATGCCGTATTTCTAATATTCTTAGCTAAAACACTTTCTGCTTTTTTAGCCGATTCGATCAGACGATCAACTTGTTCAATAGATAATATCTCTGGCAAATTTTGAACAAATTTTGGTTGTTTAATTTTAGAACTTGGATTTTTAGAAATCCAATTCTCACGGAAAGCAAACCTGAAAAGATGTTTGAGACTAGACAGCTTTCTTGCCACCGATCTATTTGAAATCCTAGATTTACTTAAAACTTGCATATATGTCTTAAAATGCTCTTCGTGAATGTCTTCCATCTTATCAACGCTCATCAACTCAAAAAAATTAAATAAGTCATGCTTATAAGCCACCAACGTATTTGTTGTAAGGTTTCTTTCTGCCAAGAGTGCCTCGAGAAAAATCTCTATTTGATCATTTATCAGCATCAACAATCAATAGACCGAATTACGAAAATATTCCATTATCAATATTTCTGTCGCTATAATTCTAAAATCTTCTAACAAACCCATCCTAACCAAAGATGCCAATCCGATCTGCAAATCCAACATATCAGACTTTTGCCCCGATGAAATAAGAGCTAAAGCCTTAAACAGTAAAGCACCATTCATATGCAAGTTTAATGAATTCCTCATTTCCTCAGACAAAATTCTATCCTTAGGGAATCTGCCAACACTTGCTTCTAAAACAATTTTATCTAAGAGTGTCAGATTATATTCTTCAAAGTTATGGAAATGTTGCGAAATAAGTTTAGTAGATTTTTTTTCATTATTTTCCCAACCAATTTTCCCACTTGCTAGGTAATATGCCGTATTAACATTAGAGTTCTTAATGACTTCTTTTCTAATATTAACTAAGTTCTCTCCGGATAGTAAAACTAGAGCTGCAACCATCTCCTCATACTTCCAAGAAACTTGATTCAATTTGATTTTTTGGATCTTTTCCCCATATACGTTAGCAAATTGTGCTAATAAATGAACTTGCATAAACTCTTGTACAGCAAGTGACAAATTTCTCAACAAGTCCAACTGTTCATATTCTTCCATATTAAATTTTTGATCCAATTCTTGAACAAGCTTTGCACGTGCCCACACACCGCCAGATGTAGAGGGGCGTTTAATTTTATAGTTGGAAAAAAGAATGGCAGGATCCAAAGCACCTGATTTAACAAATTCCTCAGAAGCATTAATTCTTGTGCGCAAACTCTTGTTACGACCTAAATTAGTATATAGAAATCCAAGAGGTAATTCATTATCTGGGGGTCGAATTCCAGAAAAATCACAAAGATAAACTAAAACTGGTTGTTCCTCTAAACAAATTTCTTCATTCTTTATCTCTAATTCTGCTTCGTGATCAAGATAATTGATAAGCAACCGCTCAAGGTTCTTATCGATATCACCAATACTCGAATAAGTTGCTAATGCCAATGCTGCTGCATTCCAGTCTCCACTTCTAGCAAGACAAATAATCCTATGCATTAGAAAGTTTTTCTCGCTAGGTCTTTCTAATATCATGTTACAAAAGCCATCCAACCGTTTTGTCGAAAAAGCAATGTTAGCCCAGAGATCCAAGAATGCCGTATTTGAAATAGGATGAATACTTTCTATTAATACTTCAGCATCATCAAGAGCTCCCATCATAATTAATTTCGAAATACGAGCTAGCAAAAATGCTTGCCCAGAAAAATTAGATTTAGTATCAGTGATCGGTGGATCAGCTTCGGCTAGTAGAATTCTTTTCAAAAGGCGATTTAAATTAAAGAGCTCAGATCTAGGTATTTGGCTTACGGCATCAGCAATATGTGTTTCGTTCTCGCTGCTCCAGATGTTTACTGGTAATCCCAATCGCTCCACTCCAAATAGTCCAATAGAGTTCCTACTAACACCTGGCAAATGATTTAATAATATTTCAGGGTCTTTATCATGGTAATCTCCACTCTGCTCATTTGATAAAGTAAAAAATTCAGGTGGATCATTTATTTTTTCGGCCAGCCAATCAATAGCTGTCATAGGCTCACTATTAGAAGAATTCACAGGTTCAGAAAACCCTAAAATTAGACCAAAAAAGATACAAAAAAAAATATTATTGATCATATTCTATTGGCACTGATGTGATAGAAGCTTCTGTGATCGGCTCCAACTCAAAGATTAGTGCATGAGTTGTTAAGATCATTATCAAAATTACCAGAGCTAGAGAAAAAAATTTAAATAATTTCCACATTTTTAAGTTTTTATTGTTTATATTAAACTAGATTTAAGGATAACCTAAATACACACGCGTCTTTTATCGGGTAATACCCAAATATGTGATTACAATTTATCAGATGATTTAGATTAAAAACAAGCCCTAGTTTTAGTTAGGTTAAAGTTTACAACCATATCAATTAAGAGTTTATAATTAACCCGTGTACAAAATTAAAAAAATGGTAGTGCTAGTTGGCCTCATGGGCTCAGGTAAAACTTCTGTCGGCAAAAAACTTGCGGAAAGTTTAAAAGTAGGATTCCTCGATGCTGACCATGAAATAGAGTTGGCAGCTGGTATGAGTATTGTTGAAATTTTTGATAAATTTGGTGAAACCTACTTCCGGGAAGGAGAATCTAAGGTAATCAAGCGGTTAATTAAGTTAAAACCTCAAATCTTAGCCACGGGGGGAGGGGCATTTCTATCTCAAGAAATACGTGATATAATAAAATTATATGGTGTATCCATTTGGTTAAAAGCGGATCTAGAAACTCTTTGGGGAAGGGTATCTGCTAATAGTAACAGACCACTATTGAATAAAGTAAATCCAAAGTCGACTTTGGAACAGCTACTTCAGACAAGATACCCTGTCTACAAACAAGCTGACATAATAATAGAAAGCACAGAAAAAATATCTCACGCTACTATGGCCAGGAAAATACTGCATGAATTAAAGGCAAAACATATTATCTATTAGTTTACAATGAGAGCAAATAAAATGATAACAAAATGAAAAATATCAAAGTTTCTACTAAAACATGCTCGTATGAGATACTAATTGGAAGAGAAATCTTAGATCATCTATCTTTATTTCTTAACCAGCACAATGCTATTAAATCTATAAGTATAGTTACTGAAGACCGAGTTGCTAAATACCATCTAACTAATCTTCTTAAAATCCTGGAACAAACTAAACTCAGCCCCAATATCTTAGTAATAAGACCAGGCGAAAGTTCAAAAAATTGGAACAGCATTCAAAAGGTTACTGAATGGCTAATAAGCAAAAAAATTGAAAGGGATGACTTCATAATTGGCTTAGGTGGTGGTGTAATTGGTGATTTGGTTGGCTTCTCGGCTTCGATTGCTCTACGTGGCATAAGAATTATTCATGTACCCACCAGCCTTCTGGCGCAGGTAGATAGCGCCATTGGAGGGAAGACCAGTATTAATTCTATTCATGGGAAAAACTTGATAGGAACATTCCATCAACCTGCCCTTGTTTTATCAGACGTCTCGATGTTAAAAACATTAAGTACGCGTGACTTTCGGTCAGGCTATGGCGAGGTGGTCAAATATGCCCTCATTAAGGATAAGAATTTCTTTGCTTGGCTTGAGAAGCAAGATTTTTCAGACCTCCAAAAAAATGAAGAAAAATTGACCCATATTGTAGAAATTTCAAGCCAAATTAAATCAAAAATAGTCGAACAAGATGAAAAAGAGCAGGGAATTAGAGCTCTTCTAAATTTTGGTCACACATTTGGACATGCCCTAGAAGCCGCTGCGGGTTATTCTGAAAAATTACTTCATGGGGAGGCAGTAGTACTAGGCTCCTGTCTAGCTCTTAGTCTAAGCCACAAATTAAATTTGATTGATCAAGAACAGATATTAAGAATAGAAAAACATTTCATCACAAGTGGCTTTAAAACAAGAATAAAGCAATTGTCAGGAACAAATATTGATTTAGATTTTTTAATGAATTTAATGTACCAAGACAAAAAAGTTACATCTAATCAGTTAAATTTTGTGCTACTTAATGAAATAGGAAAAGGCCTTATAGTAAAAAATGTAGATCCAGAAAATGTTAAGAATGTCATACAACAATCACTAAAATGATCACAAGTGATTGAATCTAATGCATTTACCATTACTTATCAAAAATAAAGAAATTGAAACACATTTGTGCAGGAGAAAAAAATGGTATCGGAGCTAGACAAACGAAAAAAAGCCGCTGAGGCTAAATTTGCTGTTGGAGAGGAACTCCTATTCCAAGCAATTGTAAAAAGAGATAGTATTGTGAGTAAATGGATAGCTGACAAGTTTTTTTCTATGAGTGCTGAAGATACTTCTGACTTTGTCGATGCTGCAATTAAAGCTAATTTGGAACGACCAGGTGATGATGATATTCTTGAATTTTTTGAACGTGTATTTAAAGAAAAAGGTCTAGATTTTAGTCAAAATGAAATAATAGAACAACTTGCCCTTACCTATGAAAAAATTTTGCAAGAAGAAAGTCGTAACTAGCCATTCTTAAAATCAATCCTGAAAATTTAAACAGATCTATAGCGTAAGGTAAAAAAAATATGGCATTAGTTTCCTCTACTGATGAGTTGGACAAATTTTGCTCCGAAGTTTTGGAAATGTCTAAATATGTAACAATTGATACTGAATTCGTTCGAAGGAATACCTACTATGCCAAACTATGCCTTATTCAGCTAGGATTTGAAACAAAAGGTACTAAGAATGTCATATTAATAGATCCATTATTAACAGAACTAAACCTGACAGCCCTAAAAAAGTTGTTAGAAAACAAAAGAGTGACAAAAATTATTCATGCAGGTAGGCAGGATCTTGAAATATTTTTGCATTTGTTCGATTTCTTGCCAGCTCCCTTATTTGATACTCAAATAGCTGCAATGGTTTGTGGAATGGGTGAGCAAGAAAGTTATGAGAGCCTTGTTAAGAAGTTATTAGGTAAACAATTAGATAAACAGTATCAATACACTGACTGGAGTAAAAGGCCTCTGTCTGCTGAACAATTAAAGTATGCTTCAGAGGATGTATATTTTTTGTGTGATATTTACGAAATCTTGAAGAGAAAATTGTCAGATCTTGGGCGCAGTGACTGGGTAAAAGAAGAAATAGAAAAGTTAACCAATCGAGATAGTTATTCATCTAAAGAAACTTCTTCTCTGAAGAAAATAAAAAATGTGAATGGTAATATCCATTTCAAGAATTTAGTTGCGGCTTTAGTAGATTTCAGAGAACTAATAGCACAGGAACTAAATTTGCCCAGAAATCATGTAATTAGAGATTCTTTAGTATTAAAGCTTGCAAAGAACCTTCCAAAAAATATAGACGAGTTGAAAGAGCTTAAGATTTTTTCATCCAAAATCAATTTAAGTGAATACTACCCTAAAATTTTGAATATATGTAACGATCAAAGATTACTAGAAAAAAACCCTATCATAATGTCAGCTAACCAGAAGCCTAATGATCATAAAATGAATGTGGTTAACCTTCTAAAAATTCTACTGAGAATAAAAAGTGTTGAATTGAGGGTTGCAACAAAGCTAATAGCAACAACTAAAGATTTAGAAACCATAGCCTGTGAGAAAAACCCTGACGTACCTGCCCTGAAGGGATGGAGAAGACAAATATTTGGTCTGGAAGCTCTTAAATTAAAAGAAGGAAAGATTGCTCTTTCAGTAAAAGGAAACGGAATAAAGATCGTCAATGTATAACTTGACGATCATAAGACCACGGAGTGTTATATGAACCGCCTTGATTATGAGAACTTATTGGAAGATTTCAATCTTTTGGAATCTTGGGAAGACAAGTATAGATATATTATGGATCTAGGCAATGAATTAGACCCATATCCTAAGGAATTTAAAATAGAAAATTACCGAGTTTTGGGTTGTGCAAGTCAGGTGTGGTTTTACCCAATAATTTCAAAAATAGAAGATAAAAAATTGTTTAGCTTCAAAGGTGATTCAGATGCACTAATTGTTCGAGGTCTCATTAAAATTCTCACAATAATATATAGTGATAAGCTAGTGTCTAACCTTCAAGATACAGACCCCTTTGAAAAAATTAAAATGCTTGGGTTACAAGATCATTTGTCTTCTCAAAGATCAAATGGCCTAAAATCAATGATCTCTAAGATTCAAGAGATCATAAAAGAGAATTCTTGAATACAGGGAAAATCAATAAATGTTCCTGTAATAAAAATATAAGGTCGTTTTTTTTATTAAATAGGTCGCTTATAAAATAGGAAAGTCAAATTAAGATGATTAACTGTTTTTAGTACTGTGTTTTTTTTTGGTGAACTATATGAGTGAAAATGATGAAACCGATGAAATTATTCTTGACGAGCTCGAAGATGAAGAACTCGTTCTCCAGATGCACGATGACCTCTATGATGGCTTAAAAGAAGAAATAGAAGAGGGCGTGCATATATTTCTCAAGAGAGATTGGACTCCTTATGATATACTTACAAAAGTCCTTGTCGAAGGTATGAGGATAGTTGGTATAGATTTTAGAGATGGGATACTCTTTGTTCCTGAGGTGCTTCTTTCTGCAAATGCTATGAAAGGCGGAATGTCAATCTTAAAGCCTCTCTTAATAGAAACCGGAGCACCTAGATTGGGTAAGATGGTTATTGGTACAGTCAAAGGTGACATTCATGACATTGGTAAAAATTTGGTCTCTATGATGATGGAAGGAGCTGGATTCGAAGTAATAGATCTAGGAATAAACAACCCAGTAGAAAATTACCTAACTGCACTTGAGAATGAAAAACCGGATATACTGGGGATGTCGGCACTTTTGACAACAACTATGCCGTATATGAAGGTAGTAATTGATTGTCTAGTTGAGAAGGGTCTTAGGGACGAGTACATAATATTAGTAGGTGGAGCACCTTTAAATGAAGAATTTAGTAAAGCGATTGGAGCAGACGCATACTGTAGAGATGCCGCAATGGCAGTAGAAACAGCTAAGGAATTAATTTTGAAGAAGCATAATCAGTTAACTAGATAGGCTTTAAAATTTAAGGTAAAATTCTCTTATAGGCAGGCAAGTAACTCTATGAATCTTATAAAGAAACCAAGTTGGGGAATTAAAGAAAACTATGTCACAGACGAAAGACTAGTAACGAATAGGCGAAAATTCTTAAATTCCCTTACAGCAGCGACAGTTGGAAGTGCAATAAATGGAAGTCTTTTGGGAAGTGCAGTTTGGGCCAATGAAAATCTGCAAAAGATTAATAATTCATTTAAAAACAAGAATTTAAGCATAGATGCAAGAATTACTCCTGAAATTTTATCGAGTAAATATAACAATTTTTTCGAATTTGGATCCACTAAGAATATCTGGAAAGAAGCTCAGAAACTTAACACCGATGGATGGTCCATCAATATTTCAGGATTAGTTGAAAAGCCCTTAAAGTTGGATACCGACAGCTTGATTTCAAACTTTTCTTTAGAAGAACGAATCTATAGGCATAGATGCGTGGAGGCCTGGTCAATGGTGGTGCCTTGGACAGGGTTTGAACTATCAAAACTTGTTGCTTTTGCACAGCCATTGTCCTCAGCGAAATTTGTGGAGTTTAGAACATTTTTTACACCAAAGGAGGCTACTGAACAACGTGCTAGATGGTATCCATGGCCCTATACAGAAGGACTAACAATAGAAGAAGCTACTAATGAATTAGCATTTATGGTTGTTGGAGCTTACGGAAAAATTCTTCACAAACAGTTTGGTGCTCCAATTAGGCTACATCTTCCGTGGAAGTACGGGTTTAAATCTATTAAATCTATAGTAGAAATAAACTTTACTTCTACTCGGCCGGTAAGTTTCTGGGAGAC
>PACC02000008.1 GCA_002699695.2 Paracoccaceae bacterium
AGACCTTTTGTAATGATAAAGATCGAGTGAAAAGTGGTTTTAAGATAGCTGTAGTTTCTGGAAATGCTTCTGCAATTTTAACGGCTGAACGGGTTGTACTAAACATTCTTCAGAGAATGTGTGGGATTGCTACCATTACGAATGATTACGTGAAGGCAATTTCTCACACTAAGGCTCGTCTAGTTGATACAAGAAAAACTACTCCTGGTCTTAGATTATTTGAGAAATATGCATTTTACTGTGGAGGAGGAAAAAACCATCGTTTTGGATTAGATTCTGGCATCATGCTGAAAGATAATCATATTGCCTTATTTGGAAATATTTTTGATGCAGTTAAACGCATTAAAGAAAGAGCCCCTATACTTACAAAAGTGGAAGTTGAGTGTGACACTGTTTCGCAGGTTGAGGCTTCTATTAATGCGGGTGCTGACTTAATTATGCTGGATAATATGAGTTCAAGTGAAATGAAAAGGGCGGTAGATATAGTAAATAATAGTATTCCTCTAGAGTGTTCAGGTAATGTTAACCTTGATAATATTGGGGAAAAGGCGATGACTGGTGTCAACTACATTTCGGTAGGAGCCATCACGCAATCTGCGAGATGCATCGACATTGGGCTAGATGTCTAAGGTTTTAAACATTTCTATTTCCCATATTATATTTTTTGTTGATTTTAGAAATAAGTTAGTTGAACTGATCTCGCATGGAATTAAAGATTGATTTCATTCTAGGGTCAACTTCACAATTAGCCGTTATGGTCAATTCTTCCTTTGCTTTATAAGATTCACCACTGTAAACAAAGTTTGGATATTTAGGTGATATAGCTAACCTAATTAAATCTCCTTCATGTAGTTTTATTCGCGCTAAATCATTGGAAAAATGGACAAAACGATTACTTTTCACATGCACTATAATAAATGCATCCGAAATTATTGTACATTCGTTTTGTAAGGTGACTTTTGAAACAATTAGTTCAGGTTTGCGAAAACTCTTCTTTATATTGGCCCAATTTGAGTGCAAAATTGCACCCATGCCGCATATGATTAGAATGATGAAGATTATTTGGCCAAATTTTTTAATCATGACTTATTCGATATTTTTAAAGTGGATTGATTCTGGGGAATATTCCACCATCTTCTTTGGTAACAAGATTGAATAACTATGCTAATGAGTTCTTGAAGGCACACTATGAGGTTCAGAAAATTTAATCCATGCTTTAAATTATTTGTGTAATACTGTAATAAAGTTTAAACATTTTTCATGCCATTTTCCATAAGAAAGGTGCAAAAGTGAAAAAAGAGGTGGCCCGTGATATTTCTTACTCTAGTTCAGCAAAGAGCAAGGCAGGAAGAGCAGTAATCCGTTCAATCGAAAACATGACTGGTAGAATTGCTTTAATCAAGAAAGCTAAGGATTATGAAAATGAAGTTGCTTCTGGTCGCGACTTTTGGGAAGTCATACTAGAGAAGTATGGAATAAGTTTAGATATCTTAGGTGGAAGTTTAGAAAATATTCCAAAAACTGGTTCAGTAATCGTAGTGGCCAACCATCCCTATGGAATTTTAGATGGTTTACTGCTCGGCTATATTCTTTCAACCACGCGCAAAGATTTTAGAATACTGGCACATAGGGTCTTTAAGAAGGCGCAGGACCTGGACAAAGTGATTTTACCAATCAATTTTGATGAAACTAGAGATGGTATAGCCAAAAACATTGAAACTAGAAAGCAAGCGATTAGTTATCTGGTAAAAGGAGGATGTGTTGGAATTTTTCCTGGTGGAACTGTTTCAACGTCAGTAAAACCCTTTGGTAAAGCAATGGATCCTAGCTGGAGAAAGTTTACAGCTCGGTTGATTGCTAAATCGAAAGCAAAGGTGGTGCCAATTTATTTTGAAGGTAGCAATAGCCGATTTTTTCAAATAGCTAGCCATCTGCATTATAATCTTAGAATGGCTCTGCTCATTAAGGAATTTGGGAGAAGAACTAATGACAAAGTCTCAGTGGTTGTTGGTAAACCTTTTCCAGTAGAGAAAATAGACCAATATAGTAATCAGGCGGAAGAGCTGATGCGATTTCTTAGAACTGAAACCTACAAGTTGTCACCGGACAAAAAAAATGGCTTTGATGAAGGATTTGACTTTGATGCATAAATTGATTTTCAAATCAGAGCATTTAGTTATTAAATATTAGAGGAATTTGGCTAGTGATACAGGCTGCGATACTTGGTGCGAGCGGTTATACAGGTGCAGAGCTAGTAAGGATACTTGCTGGACATCCAGATTTTGAGGTGAGCGCTGTGTCAGGAGATTCAAAGTCTGGTTTAAGTTTTGGAGAGGTTTATCCGTCTCTAAAACATCTGAATCTACCTAAACTTTGTACTGTTGAGGATATAAATTTTGGCAAATTAGATGTGGATTTTTGTGCCTTACCTCACACTAAAAGTGCAAATATAATCAAAGATTTACCAAAACATATTAAAGTTATAGATCTTTCAGCTGATTTTCGTTTGGCAGATGTTAACAAGTATGAGGAATGGTATGGAATAAAACATCCAGCACCAGATCTTCAAATTCAAGCTGCATATGGGTTAACAGAATTTTATCGAAGTGAGATCAAAAATTCTCGAATTGTTGCAGGGACTGGCTGTAATGCTGCTACTGGCATGTATCCCTTAATTCCTTTACTGAAAGAAAATTTAATTGATTCAGATGAAATAATTATAAATTTGGCGACTGGAGTTTCAGGGGCAGGTAGGAAGGCAAAAGAAGAAATTATTTATTGTGAAGTGTCTGAAGGTTATACTCCATATAATGTTTCTAGACATAGGCATCTTGCAGAATTTGATCAGGAATTTAGCAAAGCAGCTGGTAGGCCTGTTAGAGTTACTTTTACTCCTCACCTTCTACCTCAAAATAGAGGTGTACTTGCTACTATTTATGTTAAAGGTGATTTGCAGGATATACAAAATGCTTTGGAAAAGAGGTATATAGGTGAAGAATTTATCAGCGTCATGTCGCCCAACACCGTAATTTCTACTAGACATGTGAGAGGATCAAATTTTTGCCATATTGGGGTTTGCGAATCTAGTACAAATGATGTAGTTGTAATCTTCTCCTCATTGGATAATTTGATCAAGGGATCATCTGGACAAGCAATACAAAATGCGAATTTGCTTTTTGGCTTGAAGGAAAATTCCGGTCTTTTAGCTTCCCCTTTATTCCCGTGACAAATATTTGAAATGATTTCAAGGAAGAAACAAAGGATTAGGATTCTATTTTTCGGCATTTTGGCTTTATGCATCGCCTCTGCAATAGTTGGTTTTGCTTTAAAAGATGGCATAGAGTACTATAAGTCACCTACGCAATTACTCAGTTCAAAAACTCTGAGTAATTTCAAATTTAGATTAGGTGGTTTGGTTGAAGTTGGAAGTATAGACAGAGGAAAAGGAACGGAGGTAACCTTTATTATTACGGATAAAGTCAATTCAGTGTCTGTGACATTTAATGGAATATTACCGGATTTATTTGCTGAAAACCAGGGGGTCATCGCGCTGGGAAGCTATAAAGACGGTCTTTTCTATGCTGAGGAATTGCTTGCAAAACATGACGAAAGTTATATGCCAAAAGAAGTAATAGATATGCTCAAAACTGAAGGGGTTTATGTCGATCCCCGTGATAATTCACTGAGTGAGTAGCGCAGATGCTTATAGAAATCGGACATTTATCTCTAATAATGGCTTTATCACTTTCAACTATTACTGCCATTGCAGCCCTGGTTGGATCATTTTACTGCTGGATAAATTGGGAGAGATTAGCATGTAGTTTGGTTCCATTAACTTTGCTTCTGATCAGCATCTCCTTTTTTTCTTTAGTTTATGGATTCATAGTTTCTGATTTTTCTGTAAGAGTTGTATTTGAAAATTCACATTCATCGAAACCTTTAATTTATAAAATATCTGGGACTTGGGGTAATCATGAAGGATCGATGTTACTTTGGGTTTTACTTCTATCCTTTTTTGCTAGCCTGGTGATTTGGTTTGGAAAAAATTTAGATCAAAGATTTAAAACTGTGGTAGTTGGAGTTCAAACAAGTATTTTAGTAATGTTTTTAAGCTTTCTAATATTCACTTCTAACCCATTTTCACGAATTTTAGTTCCGGAACTTGAAGGGAAAGGTTTAAATCCAGTTTTGCAAGATCCTGGTTTAGCATTCCACCCGCCATTCTTGTACTTGGGTTATGTTGGATTATCGGTATCGTTTAGTTTCGCCATAGCAGCTTTATTACTTGGCAAGATTGATTCTGTATGGGCTCGTTGGGTAAGGCCATGGACGTTGCTGGCTTGGATTTTTTTAACTATAGGGATTGCTTTAGGTAGTTGGTGGGCTTACTACGAATTAGGTTGGGGCGGATGGTGGTTTTGGGATCCAGTAGAAAATGCATCCTTTATGCCTTGGTTAACTGCCGTAGCACTGTTACATTCTGCAATTGTTGCTGAAAAGCGAGAAAGTCTTAAGAACTGGACGGTCCTATTAGCTATAATTGCTTTTTCTTTTTCCTTAATTGGGACATTTATTGTGAGATCTGGTGTTTTAACTTCTGTGCATTCTTTTGCAATTGACCCAACACGTGGAGTCTGGTTGCTAATAATGATTACTTTTGTGATTGGAGGAGCTCTGACGCTTTATGCTATGAGATCATCGGAGATTTCTAGCAATTCTACATTTTCTCTAATAAGTAGGGAGAGCTCGGTGGTTTCAAATAATCTATTACTTATGGTTTCAACGATGGTTGTATTTGTCGGAACTATTTGGCCATTAATGATTGAAATAGTTTTTGGAGAGAAGGTGTCTGTTGGTGCACCTTTCTTTAATAAGGCGTTTACTCCATTCATGATTCTTTTAGCAATGTTAATGCCTTTGGGTGCTGTTTTACCTTGGAGAAAGGCTGTTCCTGCCCATTCATTGCGAACCTTATATCCGATATTCTTTTTGTCTCTATTATGTGGGTACATAGCATGGGAGTTACAAAATCTTCATAACTTAATTGCCCCTGTGGGCATTTTTTTATCGCTTTGGGTTGTTCTTGGTACTTGGAATGAACTTTTCTCAAGGATAAAGCCATTTTCTAGCCCAGCTAGCATAACGGTTTACCGTATATTGAATATTCGAGGATCAGAGTGGGGTAAGATCATTGCACACAGTGGTTTTGGTCTAATTATTTTCGGAATTTCGACCCTGACAGCTTGGGAGAAAGAAGATATTAGAGTGGTAAGTCTAGGTGAGCCGTATGGTGTGGGCCCATACATGCTCACCCTTGATAATGTTTCTTTTAAACACGGGCCAAACTATGTCTCAACATATGCAACCGTAATAGTAGAGAATTTGGGAGGAGATTACTTGACAACGATGAATCCAGAAAAACGTTTTTTCCCTACCAGCTTGAACACTACAACAGAGGCGGCAATCGACCACAGTTTTTTTCGAGATTTATATATTGTTTTAGGAGAAAAGCAGGCGGAAGGTTCATGGGTCATAAGGACATACTTAAAACCTTTCATCAACTGTATATGGTTGGGGGCATGTATCTTATCCATTGGTGGTTTGATAAGCTTGCTTGACAAGAGGTTGAGGATAGGCGTCGCATCAAAGAGAAAATTGTTGCAAGAAAGTTGATGAAAAAAGCATATGTAATATTGATGTTAATTCTGGTTACTCTTCCAAACTTTTTGTTGGGAGTAGAGCCAGACGAAATTCTAAAAGATAATAAACTTGAGAGTAGAGCTAGATCGATTTCAAAGGAATTAAGATGTCTCGTTTGCCAAAATGAAAATATTGATAGTTCAAATGCAGAGTTAGCTAGGGACCTAAGATTGTTGGTGCGCGAAAGAATAGTTCTGGGTGATAGTGATGAAGCTGTTATTGACTACGTAGTAAAGAGATATGGTGAGTTTGTTCTACTCAACCCCAAGTTTACTGGTAACGGCTTAGTCTTATGGTTGGTTGGCCCCATAGTCTTGCTAAGTTCAATTTTTTTCCTGCTAACCATCCACAGAAGGATTAATAGATTACTACCTGAGGAAAATTTGCAATTAAATGACTTAGAAAAGGAGGAATTAAAAAACTATTTTAAAAAGAAGTGACTCTCTAAATAAAACAATTATAGTTCAACATCAAAGGTAGATATTGGGTGCCCCCAGCTAACATTTCCTTTCGTGAGAGTTTAGATGGCTTTAAATTTGAATTTACCTGACGTTTGTTTGTCAAAGATAAGCAGTAACCCTCATCTCTTTTTCAAAAATGATTCTGAAGTACAAGCTTTTGAAGCAAAATACCCACAAGAGCTTTGGGGATTTATTTCTAAAGTAGGAGAGTGTTCACCTTACCTTGAAAGGTTGTCTTCAAATGAAAAAAAGTGGCTTCGAGCTGTCAGTAATTTGTCGATCGAAAAAATATTGGAAGACATTCTTGCTGGTATCGTTAGTTCTCACCCACAAAGTCTTGTGCATAATTGTAAACTAGCAAGGCGTAGAAGCTTTTTAATTACTGCTTTTTTCGACCTAGCTGGATGTTTATCGCTTGAAAATATTTCAAGTATTTTGACAGTTGTGGCTGATTCAATACTCAGCGCATTGACTGATGAAATCTTTCATGACGAATTAGGAAATATATCAAGCACTGCCGGCTTAGTTGATGAAATCAGTACTAGACCGTCAAGAAAAATTAAAAGGAAGTGGCCTAAGTTTTTCGTGGTTGCTATGGGGAAAATGGGTGCTTATGAGCTTAATTATTCTTCAGACATAGATATCATTTTTTTTCTTAGTTCTAAGAGCTCATCGGTTGAGAAGCAAATTAATGAACGAAGAGAGTACATTAAAAAGGCTAGAAAATTGGTAAAGACTCTTTCGAGTATAACTGATGATGACTTCATTTATAGAACAGATCTGCGCTTGCGACCGGATCCAGCTTCTACCCCGATTGTTATTTCTACAGATTTTGCCCAAACTTATTATCAGAAAGTTGGCCGAACTTGGGAAAGAATGGCCTTTATTAAGGCAAGACCAGTTGCTGGCGACATATATGAGGCACAGAAATTTTTAAATACGTTGGAGAACTTCATCTGGAGGAGGCATTTTGATTATGCAGCAATTGAGGATGTTAAGAATCTTAGAGAAAAAATGAAACTCGATTCTACTTCAATTAATTTTGAAATGTTAAGCGGCTATAATATTAAGATTGGGTTAGGAGGAATACGAGACATAGAACTCTTTACTCAAACTTATCAATTAATAGTAGGCGGCCGACAGAAAGAATTGAGAGGGCAAAAAACTATTGACTCATTGAAAACTCTTGCGGAAATGAATTGGTTAAAAAAAGAACAATCTGACGTTCTCATCGAAGCATATCTCTTTTTACGTAATGTTGAAAATAGATTGCAAATGGTAAATAACACGCAGACACAAACTCTCCCAATTGAAAATTCTTTGAAGTTTGAGGAGCTATCTTTTCTCTTAGGTTTTGATAACCCGCAAATATTTAAGAATAAACTTAGGAATTTTTTAATATATGTTAAAGGCTTGACTGATGACTTTTTCACAAATTTCAAATTTAGAGAAGTTGGAAAGAATATTGAAATACTGACGAAAAATAATGTTTCAGAGAATTCGTTTAAAGAGAATTATCTGATTGCATCAAATTCTGACTGGTTACAAAATTTTAATGAGCTGCGTAAATTTCCTATTTTTAGATCTTCAAGGTCGCTTAAATCCTTTGATACTTTGATCCCTGCATTGACAACCATAATAAATAAGTCTGTCAATCCATCGTATACTTTTTCACAATTTCGTGATTTCCTTAGGGAACTTCCATCTGGAGTGCAGCTTTTCCCATTATTAGAGAACAACCCGGGCATTATTAATATACTCATCCAGATTTGTCAGAGTTCAAATTCCATTACCAAGATTCTGGCCCGGGATATTACTTTATTTGATCTTCTAATTTCAGAAGACTTTTTAAAAACTATTTATCCAAAAACTGTAATTAAATCAGATCTAAGATTAAGGCTTAAACATGATTCAGATTATGAATTTATGTTGAATGAGCTCAGGAGATTTGCAAGGGAACGAAAGTTTCAGATTTGTATACACTTGATATTGAACAATATAAATTCATTGCAGGCGGCAAGGTTTTTTTCTGATACTGCAGAGATATGCATAGAATTTTTGTCCGCACGTATCAAAAAAAATTTGTTTATACGCTATGGATCTCCTGCAAGACACATTCCATGTATTTTGGGTATGGGGAAATTAGGTTCTAAAGAAATGAATTTTTATTCAGACTTAGATCTAATCTTAATTTATAATTCAGAGCTCACATATAATCCTAAAGAAAAGACAAATAAATCGTTAACGACTTATTTTGCTAGATTCACTCAGGCCTTAGTTTCTGCATTCACTTCTCTCACGGAGGAGGGACGGCTTTATGAGGTTGACATGAGACTAAGACCTTCTGGGAGGCAAGGTCCTGTAGCTACTTCTTTATCCTCGTTCCACTCATATCAGAATGAAAAAGCTTGGGTTTGGGAGCATATGGCTTTATCTAGAGGACGTATTATATCAGGAGATACTACTACTAAAGGACAGGTTTTAGGAGTATTTGAAGCAGTCTTTGGTGCGGGTATCCACTCTTTAAATACTATAAAAAAACAGACACTAAAGATGAGAAAATCTTTAGGGGAAAAATTTTCTAGTACATTTACTCCTCCGGAAATAAAGTTTGGTCGTGGTGGTATGCAAGAGTTAGAGCTTTTAGTGCAAATGGGTTTTCTATTGACTAATTTAAGATACAAACCTAATCATCAATCGCCTAGGCAATTAATAAAGAGGTTGTGTGATATAGGATTTTTTACAAAGGATGAAGGGTCTGAATTATTATTAGCACATACTTTATATTTTAACTATCAACAGACTTACTGCATTTTTACTGTAAGAATATTAGGTGATGAGAGGTTGTCTGATGAGGGCTTATTTCATTTACTTAAAGGTGCTCCAAATCCAAAGATGTGTGAGAATATAAAATGCGTTGAAGATTTGAACAAATTATTAGTTAAAAAGTCTAAATTTATTGGGGACTTGTTCGACAGTAAATTAAAGTAAAAAAAACTAATGAAGAGATCATTAATTCAGCAAGTATACGTGATTAAAAACAGAGAGTGGTTTAAACTTAAATTTTTTCAAGAAATGGAGAAGTTTTTAAGGCAGTAAAATGGAAAATGACCAAAAAGGATTAATCTTAGAGTCTTATAATATTGAAGGCATAACTGAAGAGGAATGCCGGTCTATTTTTTTTGGATGGGTTTTAGCTCTTAATGATTGTACTGATCCACTTAAGGCAATCAGGAACCTTTTAGCAACTTATGAAAAGTCATATCCCAAACATCCTATGACCAGGGTTTTGAATGAGGGCTTAATGAAAGAAAACTTTAAAGGGTCTAGAAGAAGAGGAAGAAAAAAACTAAAACAATTTCGACAGCTTGTTAAGAATTCGAACCCAACTTCTTGAACCTTTATGAAAGCTTGTGAGATTATATTTTTCATTGGGGGAATGTATTTGGTCATCGTCTAGGCTAAATCCGATAAGAAGTGTTTCCATATCTAGGATTTCCTTAAAATGTTTAACAATTGGAATCGATCCACCACCTCCAACAAAAACAGCCTCTTTTTTCCACTCATTAGTTAATGCTTCTTTGGCTTCAGCCATGATTTGAGATTTAAGAGAAAATTGAGTTGCCTTTGATCCTTGATGATTAGAAAAAGTTATATGAAAATCTGATGGTAATTCTTGTGTTAATTTACGGCGGAATTCTTTTCTAATTTTTTCCGGATTTTGTTGGCCAACGAGACGGAAAGAGATTTTTGCATGGGCTTTAGATGGGATAACTGTCTTGAATCCCTCTTCAATATAGCCCCCCCAGAGCCCATTAATTTCGCAAGTCGGCCTGTTCCATAATTTTTCCAGGGTTGAAAACCCGGATTCGCCTACTGGGTTGGATAATCCTAGTTTTTCGAGAAATTCTATTTCTGAAAAATTCAATTTCTCCCATTCACTTAACAAATCTAAGGAGGTTTCTTCAACTCCTTCATAAAAATTTGGGATATTAACTTTGCCATCGGTTGAATGGAGCCCAGAGATCAATTTTGACATAATTTGTAATGGATTTGGAACAGCTCCCCCAAATAAGCCCGAATGTAAATCTATTTTAGGTCCTTGAATAGTAATTTCCTCACTTAACATACCCCTCAATGAACTTGTGATCGAAGGTGTTTCAGCATCCCACATACCCGTATCACAAACTAAAGCATGTTTACTTTTGAGTTCATCTGCATGGTCCTTGAGAAAGGGAATTAAAGAAGGAGATGATGTTTCTTCTTCTCCTTCAAACAATATAGAGATTTTGCATGGTAATTTTCCTTCCACAGTTTTTATGGCTCTACAAGCTTCAACAAATGTCATTAGTTGTCCCTTATCATCAGAAGCTCCACGAGCACGGATCACAGGCCCATTGATAGTATCTTGTATAACTGGTTCAAATGGGTTTGTTTCCCACAGTGACTCAGGATCCACTGGTTGGACGTCATAATGACCATAAAAAAGTAAGTCAGACTTTGCCCCATCACTATGTGCGACGACCATGGGATTACCAGCTGTTTTTCTAAGAGAAGATGAAAATCCTATGTCTGAAAGCATTTTAACTAGCCACTCAGCTGTTTTAAAGCAGTCAGATTTGTATGCGGAATTGGTTGATATTGATTTAAAACTAAGTAGTTCAAATAATCTCATCTCAGCAGATTTTTGAGATTTATCAAGTTCCTTTAGGATCAACTCTAAGTTCATTTAATCTCCCCAATTTAGTAGCAAAATAATACGATTTAATTGATTTAGCTTTCTCTCGTAAAAACTGGTTGGTGTTCTGAGGAAAGTTCTGGTCTATATCTATAATTTTCGAGATCAAATGCTCGTATATCTGATGGGGTTTCTATTCGATTTATTATGATAAACCTTGCCATGGCGCCTCTCGCCTTTTTAGAAAAAAAGCTTATGTTTTTAAATTCGGATTTTCGTTTTTCCAGGAATTGTGGAGTAATGATTGTACTATTCAAGATATTCTTATTCAGAACTTTTGAATATTCATTGGAAGCTAGATTGATGATTGAATTAGATTTTTTTTCTTTTAATTCTATGGCCAATCTTTTTGACACGCGCTCACTCCAAAAGTCATACAAGTTGTTTCCTGAGGAGTTTTTAAGAATACTTCCCATTTCTAATCTATATGGTTGAATAGTATCTAATGGCCGCAGTAGGCCATATAATCCAGACAATATACGTACATTATCTTGAGCAAATTCGAAATCTTGTGGAGAAAATGTTTGCGCTTTTAGTCCCACATACGTATCTCCGTTAAAAGCTAAAGCTGCAGGCTTTATGTCAATCTCTTTTGGTGCCTGTTTAAATTTTTGAAATCGTTCATAATTTAGTTGAGTTAGATTTTCAGAAAGTGACATTAATTTGCCAAGTTCTGTTTTGGATAACTCTGCAGCAATATTTGCTAATGAAAATG
>PACC02000009.1 GCA_002699695.2 Paracoccaceae bacterium
ATTTAAAGCAAGTGAGACAGGCATTATCTCCGAGCTAGAACTTAATGAAGCAAAAGCCTTAATGCCAGAAGAAGTATATGAAGCAGAATTTGAATGCTCTTTTGATAGTGCAGCCATAGGCTCAATCTATGCAAAAGGATTAAATAAAGCAGAAGAAGAAAAAAGAATTACAAAAGTTCCTTATGAGACTGGTATCAAAGTCAATACATACTGGGATCTTGGAATGGCAGATAAAACTGCTATTTGGTTTGTGCAACAAAAAGGAAGTGCATTCCATATTATAGATTACTACGAGGATAGTGGAGAGAGTTTAGAATACTACACAACTGTTCTTGATGAGAAGAAATATATATACGATACGCATTACCTCCCACATGATGCAAATGTCAGAGAACTTGGAACTGGTGTATCACGAGTAGAGACTGCACAGTCTTTAGGGATGAGAACATCTATTGTTCCAAAGCTCTCTGTCGAAGATGGCATTAATGCTGTGAGGATGGTTTTATCAAGATGTTGGTTTGACCATGAAAAAACAAAACATGGTTTAGATGCTCTTCGTCAATACAGATGGGCAAGTAATGAACGAGGAGAATTAAAAAATAAAACAGTTCACGACTGGACTTCTCATGCTTCTGATGCTTTTCGCTATTTTGCAGTAGGAAACAATCAGTCAAGCGAATGGACAACAAAATTAAAATATAACAACGCAGGAATTATTTAACGAATGGCAAAATTATCAAAATCAAAATTACTCGCATTAATCTCACAAGAGATCTCAAGCTCTCTTGGATTTTATGATAGTGATTTATCAACGCAACGCAAAGAAGCACTTAAATATTATTTAGGAGAGCCTTTAGGTAACGAGACAGAAGGCAGAAGCTCAGTTGTATCACAAGATATATTAGAGGTTGTAGAGTCAATATTGCCAAGTTTAATGCGTATGTTTACGCAATCTGACAAGATGGTAAACTTTGAGCCACAACAAGCTGAAGATGTACCTTATGCTGACCAAATTACTGACTATTGCAATTTTATATTTAATCGTGATAACAATGGTTTCGAGATTTTGCACTCTATGTTTAAGACTGCACTACTTCAGAAGAATGGTTTTTGTAAAATTTATTGGAAAACATCAAAAGATCAGAAAAAAGAACACTATGAACACTTAGACGAGACACAATATCAAGCATTACTCATTGATGAAGAGGTTGAAATTGTTGAAGTAGAAGAAATTGAAGAAGATGAAGGTCTTTTTTATAATTGTGAGGTTAAAAGAGTTAAAGAATATGGCAGATGCCAGATAGATCCTGTGCCACCAGAAGAAATTTTGGTGTCTCCAAGAGCAAAAAACTTAAAAGACTGTAATTTTATAGCTCACAGAGTAACAAAAACTGTTTCTGAGCTAATAGACATGGGTTTTAACAAAAAAGATGTCGAAAACTTGCCTAGTAGTGAGCAAGATGTCTTTAATACTGAAGCAACAGTAAGAAGAAGCTATGATGATCCATCAATGGACATTGAAATCTCGAATATTGATCCTTCACAGCGAGTAGTACAAATAACTGAGTGCTATATGAAGGTTGATATGGATGGCGATGGCATTGGAGAGCTTAGAAAAATAATTGTTGGAGGAAGTGGCTATAATAATTACATTATTTTAGAAAATGAAGTCATCAACAAGATGCCTTTTGCTATGTGTGTAGCTATTCCGATGCCTTTTAGGTTTTTTGGTTTATCCATGTACGATTTATTGGCAGATGTGCAGATGATGAGTACAACAATCATGAGAAATACTCTTGATTGCATGTATACTCTTGGAAATGGCAGAACAATAGTTGTCGATGGTCAAGCAAACTTAGATGATTTATTAACTGCAAGAGCAGGTGGCATTGTACGAGTTAAATCGCCTAATGCTGTTACACCTTTACAGACTCCAAACTTTTTAAATGATGGTTTGGCTATGCTGCAAAAGATTGACCAGTTAAAAGAGAAAAGATCTGGAGTTCCAAATCAATTAATGGGTTTAAATCCAGATACAATTAACAAATCACATACCACAGCAGAATCTACACGATCTATGATGCAAAGTTCTACGCAAAGAATAGAACTTATTGCAAGATCTTTTGCTGATGGAGTAAAAGATATTTTTGAAAACATCCTTGCAGTAATATGCGAGTACCAAGATCAAGAAAGAATAGTTAAATTACGAGGAGAGTTTATTCCAATGAATCCTCGTCAATGGACTTCGCATTATGATTGCACAACACAAGTTGGACTAGGAACAGGAAATCAAGATCAACGACTAGAAGTATTACAACAAGTATTAAATGTTCAAGAAAAAATGATACAGCAACAAGGTGGAATGGGAATGGTTACACCACAAACTATCTATAATACGATAGAAGCATATTTGCAAAATAGTGGTTATAAAGATGCAACGCAATTCTTTAATGATCCTTCACAGCAACCACCTCAACCACCACAACAAGAAGAGAAACAAGATCCTGCATTGCAATTAGCAGCACAAGATATCGAAATGAGAAAACAGAAGGCTATGGCAGATGCAGATTTTAAAAATAGAAAATTAGAAGCTGATAATGAATTTAAGATGCAAAAATTAAACCTCGATGAACAGAAACTTGCCACGCAAGTTGTGAAAGAGCAAACTGTATCACAATTAGAAAAAGAAAAATTAGCTTCTAAAATTCTACAACAGGGAATGAATTAATGGCAACTTTTACACCCTTCATGCAAGGCTCAGAAGCACAATCAGTAATTAACGATTATCTTGGTGGTAAACTTGAAACTAAACCTAATGTTAATAAAGCAGGTAAATTTCGTAATCCTTTATATGATTTACGAACAGTACAAGAAGGTTTAGGCGAATTAGATCCTAGTGCAGATTTTCCAAATCCACAATTAGATTTTTCTGCAACAGACGCACCAGTTGATCCTTGTCCAGAAGGTTATATGTTAGTTGATGGTGTATGCCAACCAATAGAACAATTTGGTCAATCAGCTTATGATGAACAACGAGATGATAATAATGTAGAAGAAAGACCATATTATTCTATTGATGCAATGAAAGATTTATCTGATGAAGAATTACTTGATTATTTAACAAGTGGTTATCTTGGTAATAGTCTTTTAGGTTATTTACCGAGCAAAGGAAGTGAAGTAACTTTTAAAGGCACTCCTCCTAATATGTTGTCTTTAGGACTTGGTGTATTAGGTTTAAATGATTCAGCACTAAGAGAACAATTTATTAAAAGTGAATTAATGAAAAGAGGTTATTTCACAGGTAATTTTGATGATAATAAAAATCCTATTTTTGACATTGCTAATAAAAATGTAAACACAAATGTTGGTGGCATAGAAAGTATGTTACCTCAAAATGTTCAAGGACAACCTGTAACAGATGTATTTGGAGACACTTATCAGCAAGTATTTAATGATAATCAAGGCAATACAGGTTATTCATTTGTATCTGGAACACCATTACCACCAGAATCACAACAAACTCAAGGTGGAGTAGATTATGGAACAGGCAGAGGTGGTACATCAAATAATCAAGGTACAGTAGTTGTTAATGATAATGTAATAAGTTCTCCTCCTGCTGTTAGTTATACAAATAATGAAGGACAAGGAACACATCAAGCAGGTGGTGGAGTACCAAATCCACACACAGATACAGGATTTAGTGGTGGTAATAAATATTTTAGATTTTTTTAAAAATGGATAAAGAAAAAGAAATACAAAGAGGACAACAGGCAAAACGAATATTAGAAGATCCTATATTTTTGGAAGCCTTACAAAAAGTTTCGCAAGAGTTAGACCTAGAATGGATTAACTCTCCGATAAGAGACACAGAAGGAAGAGAGAAAATTTACATGATGAAAAAAATGTTAAATGTCCTTCATGTGCAACTGCAATCTGTAATGGAAACAGGCAAACTAGCATCCAAGCAGATTAATCAATAAAAGGAGTTATAATGGCAGATACACCTCAAGAGGAGTCTGTTGTTTCGCAACCAACCTATAAAACTGAAGAAACAACACAAGCATTCGCTACCCTATTACAAAACGAAGAGACTGCAAGGAACGAAGAGCTTGAAGCAACTAAATCAGAGAAAGAAGGAGAAGTCGATCTTGCAAAAGACAACGATGATCCCTTAATGGAAGATGTAGATGTTAATGAAGAAATAGTAGATAACGAAGAAGCCATTTCTGAAAGTGAAGAGACACTTTATGATGTTACTGTTAATGGTATCAATCAAAAAGTTAATCTCAATGAGCTGATGAAAGGTTACTCTAGGGAATCAGACTATACCAAAAAAACAATGGATTTAAGTAATCAACGAAAAGAAGTTGAGTCCTTACAGGATAACTTAAAGAAAGAGTTTGAAGCAGTCAAAAGTTCTCGCAATCAATATGCTGAACAATTACAAGTTTTAACTCAAAATTTGCAGCAACAAGAACAAAACATTGACTGGGATAATCTTTATCAAACTGATCCTGCTGAATATGTAAAATTAAAAGCAGAGTCAGATAAGAAAAAAGAAGCATTAAATCTTGCACAGCAAGAACAAATGCGTATTCAACAAGAGCAACGATCTGAGCAAGAGAAAGTGTATAACGAGTACATTGCAAAAGAACGAAAAATCTTGGCTGAAAAATTACCAGTTTATGCAGACAAAAATAAGAGTGCAGAATTTACTAAAAGACTTTCTAGTTTTGCAAAAGAAAGTGGTTATACTGACCAAGAAATTGCTATGATGGTAGATCATCGAGCAGTTTTATTGTTAGCTGATGCTTACAGATATAATCAACTGAAAAAAACAAAACTGTCTGGCAATAAAGTAAACAAAGCTCCTAGAGTTGTCTCATCTAATGCTTCAAATATTAGAGAAGATTCTGATAAGAAACAGAATGTTGATAAGAGAATGACACGCTTAAAAAAATCTGGACATATCAAAGATGCACAAAGTGTGCTGAAGGAGATGTACTTTAACGAATAGGAGATTACTATGGCTGTACCTAATAATACAGTACAAACCTATACTCGTGTTGGTTAGCTTTTAGCCTACAATAAATTCGGTAAATTCGGTGAAACTCCAGAGATGGACAATACCGAGCCAATCTATATAATTAAACTGATATAGCAGGTGTAACGACTAGGAATTGACGAAAGAATAATATTCCCACGAAAACCGAACACTTTAAAAAGTGAAGATATAGTCTGAACTATCACTATATATAAAATGATAGAAGTTAAGAATAAAGAGTCTTAACGATAACATAATTGATAAGAGAAGATTTAGCAGATGTTATTTACAACATAGCACCTACTGAAACACCTTTTATGTCTAACGCAGGTACAGGATCAGCTTCACAAACTAACCATGAGTGGCAAACTGATGGATTAGCGAATGCAGCAGCGAACAAACAAATTGAAGGCGATGATGCTGCTAACTTAGCAACTGTCGCAACAACAAGACTCGGAAACTACGAGCAAATAAGCACTAAAGTTATTGGTGTATCTGGCACAGACCAAGCAGTTACTAATGCAGGTCGTGGCGATGAACTTGCTTACCAAATGGCTAAAGCAGGTAAAGAGCTAAAAAGAGATATGGAGTTCACACTCGTTGGACAAGATAAATTTAAAAAAGCAGGTGCTGCAGGAACTGCCAGAGAACTTGGAACACTTTCAAGTTGGTATGGTGGAAACATCGCAGGAACAGCAACAGCAGCTAACAACTACTCAGCAGCAGCCAACACTACTTGGGCAAATGCAGCAGGTGCTTCTGGAGCTTTAACAGGAGATGGCTTAACTGAAAAGAATGCCAATGGAACTACAAGAGCTTTCACAGAAGATTTGCTAAAAGCAGGTTTAAAAAAATGTTTTGAACTTGGTGGCAGTCCAGACTGTGTAATGATGACTGCTTCTCATAAGCAAACTGCTTCTGGTTTCAATGGTATTGCTACAAACACAAACAACATTGCTGATAAAAGAGTTATCGGTGCTGTGGATGTGTATGTATCAGACTTTGGCGAAGTAACTTTCGTACCAAACAGACACCAACAAGAAAACAGAGTTGATATTTTGGAAATGGATAAATGGGAATTATCTTATCTAAGACCATTCCAAACTAAAGAACTTGCTAAAACAGGAGACTCAGAAAAAAGAATGATTTTGACTGAGTACACTTTAACAGCAAGATCTCCAAATGCCAACTATGGTATTTTTGCATTAACTGCATAAATTTATATTTTTATTACAAGGGGAGGAAAACAGTTCCTCCCTTTTTTATTGAAGAGCATAATGCTCGGAACAATAAGGACAACAAATGAGAACATTAAACGATTATTTTTTA
>PACC02000090.1 GCA_002699695.2 Paracoccaceae bacterium
CAGCTAGTTTGTTAACTGCTATCGACTTACCTGAATTGATTGTTAAGACGGAAGATGACTATGAAGCCCTTGCGTTAGAATTGGCAACGAACAAACCTCTCTTAACATCAATCACAGAGAAACTTGCCAAGAATAAAATGACCACGCCCCTCTTTGATACTGAAACCTATACACAAAACCTCGAAAAGGCTTTTGAAAAAGCCTATGCGCATTATTACAGGGATATGTCCCCAGAAGATATTTTATTTTAATGAATGGGGATGATGGAATAGGATTTGCTTAAATCTGTGGCTGTTCTATGCAAAGGATTCTAATGCTGCAAATACCATCTAGTCAAAAAGAAGTGAATATTTTAACCTCAATGAGGCTTGCTCAAGCATTACGAATAGCAGCGAAGAGATTTGAAGAAGGTGCTATTGGGGAAGCAAATCAGATTTATTTAGATGTATTGGAGAAATTTCCAAAAAATAAAATTGCTCTGCTAGGAATTAAGGCTTCAAGAGATGCTCATACTAAAAATGTCAATGAAAATAGAAATCCTGCCCCTGAACAAATACGCTCTATAGTAGCGCTATATAGTCGAGGAAAATACCATCAGGTCCTCGCTCAAATTGATCAAATGATCAAATTGTTTCCTAATTCAGAGATTATTTATAACATACTTGGGGTTACAAATGCAGCATTAAAACAAGTTTCTTCTGCAATAAAGAGTTATAAAAGAGCAATTGAAATTAAACCTCACTATGCGGAAGCCTATTATAATATGGGCAATGCTTTGCAAGTTAAAGGTGATTTAGTTGCAGCAATAGAAAGCTATCAGAAAGCTATAGAAATTCAGCCTGATTATACGGGAGCCTATAGCAATATGGGAACAGCTCTACAGGATAAAGGTGACCTAGATGGGGCTATAGCAAGTTATCGACAAGCTATCAAAGCCCGGCCAAGCTGCGCTATATCTCATAACAATATGGGAATAGCGTTAAATGCGAAAGGTGATCTAGAGGAAGCAATAGAAAGCTATCAGAAAGCTATCGAAATTCAGCCTAATTATGTTGATGCATTTTATAATTTAGGCATGACGTTAAAAGACACCAAGTTTCAAAAACATCAACCTAAAATGCAAGATCTCATTTTAAAGATTTTAGAAAAAAAAACTTATATAAGACCCAAGGATATTTTCCCAGCAGCAATAAGGCTGCTGAAGTTTGATCCAAGAATTAAATCCGTTATTAATTGCTATTCGACTGATAAATTTGATCAGTCGCTTTATCGAAGCATTTCTAGTTTGTGTAAAGTACCACTTTTTTTAAAACTAATGAGTGTCTGCCCTATTTCTGATTTAGATTTTGAGACAATTTTAACAGCTATCAGATCTAAGATCTTACTTTCGCTTTCTGAAGTTTATGCAACGCCAGAGATTTTGCATTTTCAATCAGCTTTAGCACTCCAATGTTTCACAAATGAATATATTTACAGTCAAACAGAAAAAGAAAATAAGGCTCTTGCTCTCATTGAATTATCAGTAGCGGATATTATTTCGAATGGGAAGAAACCTAATGAAGCAGCAATATTATGTCTTGCAAGTTACAAACCTTTGCATGAATTTGAATGGAGCCATTCATTGGCCTTTCCATTGCAAATTAAAGAAGTAAGAAAACGACAAATCCTAGAACCATTGGAGGAAAAATCATTACGATCTCAGATTCCAATTTTGTGCAAAATAACTAACAATGTATCCCATGAAGTTAGGAAGCAGTATGAGGAAAATCCATATCCTAGGTGGATAAATCCTGGATTATATTTGCGCCCTATTCCAATATCCAAAATGATTAAGGAATTGAACTTACGCCTATATAATCACAAGATCATAACGCTTGAGAACCCTCAAATTCTGATTGCAGGATGTGGAACTGGGCAGCATGCCATCAGGACGTCATCAAGACTTGAGAGCTCAAACGTTCTGGCTCTAGATTTGAGTTTAAGTAGTGTGGCTTACGCCAAACGAAAAACAAAAGAACTAGGCATTAGAAATGTGGAGTATATTCAGGGTGACATATTGGATTTAGGCAAGTTTAATAGACGATTTGATGTCGTTGAAAGTGTTGGAGTATTGCATCACATGGATGATCCGATTAAAGGTTGGAAAGTTTTGACAGACTGTTTGAGGTCAGGTGGATTGATGAGAATCGGTCTTTATAGCGATTTGGCAAGACAACAGATTGTAAGAATTCGAGAAGAAATTAAAAAATTAAATGTTGGATCAGATGAAGTTTCAATGAGGGAATTCAGAACCAGAGTAATAAATTCAGACCAGAAGTATATTAAAAGCATACAATCCTTTACGGATTTTTATAGCTTAAGCGAGTTGCGGGATCTTCTTTTTCATGTGCAAGAACACCGATACACCATCCCAAAAATAGAGGACTGCATTTCTCAACTAGGCTTGAAGTTCTGTGGATTTGAAACCATCGAAATTATAGAAAAATTCAAACTTCTTAATACTGGTTTTGACGATCTATATAATTTGGACAAGTGGAATACTTATGAGAAAGAAAATTCAAATACTTTTGGAGGGATGTATCAGTTCTGGTGCCAAAAATTGTGAATCTTTTGGTTCATCAATTAATGACTAAATCCTTATCCCGTCTTATCGGTTACATGATGACAGGACTAAACTTAGACGGGTTGGAAAAGTAATAAGCTAGGACAAATGGCATGAATACTGCAGCTCGTGTCTTTAAGAGTAGTATGAAGATACAGTAATAAGGCGTATTGATGTTTTGTACTAGATGTTTGGTTAATTGATAAGCTTTTGTTGCCAAGGGTAAAATACATGGGTGTAAGGCAGTTGATTACAGCTCAGGTAGAGGAGGAAAATCCAACTAAAAGCTTAGTGGACTTAGAGAACTTAAAAATTAGTATGGATCCCCCGGCGCAAGTTATTAACCAGTTAATTAAGCTTTTTGAACGAGAACAGTATATTGTTTTGATTGAACGATCTTTTGCTTTGACCAAGCAATTTCCTAATTCATTTTTACTATGGAATATATTAGGTTTTGCAAACAAGAATTTAGGAAGAAACAAAGGATCAGAAATTTCTTTCAGAAACGTAACAAGAGTTCATCCTGACTATCCTGAAGGATACCTAAACTTAGGGATTGCTTTAAAGAATCAAGGAAAACTAGAAGAGGCCATAGATATTTATGAAAAGGTCATAAAGAAAGCACCCGATTTTGTTGATGCTTATAACAGTAAAGGTAATGTTCTTAAAGACCAAGGCAAAATAGATGAGGCTATCAATGCGTATGATAAGGCTCTCTCATTAGATCCAGATTTTGCTGAAGCTCACAACAATATGGGTAATATTCTACAAGACCAAGGTAAGCATGAAGATGCTATAGAAGCCTATGGTAAGGCACTTTCATTGAAACCTGATTTTGCTTTAGCCTATAGTAATATGGGTAATGCCTTTTTAGCATTAGGCATGTTGGAAGACGCAATAGAACAATATGATAAAGCAATACACCTCAGACCTAATTTTGCTTATGCGTATAATGGTAAAGCTAATGTATTGAAAAAACAGGGTAAGTTGGAGGAGGCTTTAGAGCAATTTGATAAAGCTATCCATCACAAGCCAAATTATGCGGATTTTTATAATGGTATGGGGAATGTCCTTTTTGCTCTGGGAAGACTAAAGAAATCCATTAGGGTATATCATAAAGCGGTCTTACTTAAGCCTGATTTTTCAGAAGCTCATAATAATATGGGTAATGCTTTCTTTGGTTTAGGAATGGTAAAAGAAGCAATAGGACACTATAATAAAGCATTACAGCTAAAGCCTGACTTTGTTGATGCCTATAACAATATTGGGAATGCTTATCATAACCAAGGTAATTGGGATAAAGCTATAAGGAAATACCATAAGGCTCTTTCACTTCGGCCTGATTCTGTTGATGCCTACAATAACATGGGCAATACTTTTTATATGCAGAATAAACTAGATGAAGCTATTAAGGTATATAATAAGGCTATCCTACTTAAACCAGATTATATTGATGGATACAATAATATAGGACTTGCCTTTCTTGAACAAGGTAAGCTTGAGGCAGCGGGAGAGGCCTTCGAAAAGGTGCTGTCATTAGAGAAAAACAATGCTAAAGCTTTGTTTAATTTAGCTTTACTGTATAATGTCCAGGGGAACTTAAAACTTGGATTTGAATTATACGAATGGCGCACAAAGGTTAAAGAAAATCATGTAAGGCCTGCCAGAAGAGAGTGCTCCTGGGATGGATGTCAAAGTATAAATGGCAAACACATTTTTGTTTACGAAGAGCAAGGCCTAGGAGATGTCATACAATTTTGCCGCTATCTTTCTCTACTGGAGGAAAGGGGGGCTATTGTTAGTTTTGAAGTCAGACCCAAGTTACAGAAATTATTGTCAAGTCTAGCAGGGGAAATCGTTTTCACAAAGAAGTTACCGAGTCCGAGCCAAACTGATTTTGAGATACCATTGATGAGTCTTCCCCATTTTTTTGGAACCGAACTTGAAACTATTCCAGTGCTCAATCCATACTTATATGCTGAAAAGACCAGAACAAAATTGTGGGCAGAAAAATTCGATAAGAATACGTTTAAGGTAGGAATATGTTGGCAGGGGAATAAGGGCAAAGCTGATATTGGGAGATCATTCCCGTTAACACTTTTTAAAAAAATATCAAAATTGTCACATGTTGAGTTAGTAAGTCTTAACAAAGGTTATGGAGAAGAACAACTCAGAGGAATTAATTTTGAAGTCACAACTTGTGGATCAGAATTTGATTCTGGTAACGATGCTTTTGTTGATACAGCTGCCGTCATGATGGTATGTGATCTTATCATTACATCTGATACAGCGGTGGCTCACTTAGCTGGAGCCTTAGGACAACCCACATGGGTAGCTTTAAAGCATCAGCCAGAATGGCGTTGGTTATTGGGTAGGCATGATAGTCCATGGTATCCAACAGTTTCATTATATCGTCAAGAAGTGGCAGGTGATTGGGTTGGTGTGTTTAAGCGGATGGAGCAAGATCTCCTTAACTTATTAGCAAAGTTAGAAAAATAAGATGAAAAACCCTCTAATTACAATTTCGTGGGGAGAATTGTTTGACAAGATAGCAATTCTCTAACTGAAATCTAAAAAGATGACATCTCCAGAAGCGCTCAAGAATGTTTACTGGGAATTAAAAAAAAACTTAGGGTGATTTTTTATAAAGAATTCAAGTCTAATGCGCCCGCATTAAATTTTGAGGAGGAGTTGGGAGTGATTAATGATAAATTATGGAATATCGAAGATCAAATCAGAGATAAAGAGCGAAGCAAGATCTTTGATTATGAATTTGTCCAGTTAGCTCGCAGTGTTTATGTAACAAATGATAGACGAGCAGCGATCAAAAAAGAAATAAATAAGACTTTTGGATCACACTTAGTCGAAGAGAAATCTTATGCTAAGTATTAACAGGATTACTATTTTACTAACAAACTAAATGGTTTTTTTTGAAACATGGACAACACTCCATTATATATAAACCACTCTAATTAAAAACTATATCTTAATGACTGATCAACTTTACTGCGACTTGTTTTGTGAAAAATGAAACTGCCATTACTTCGTATTTATACCCGTTTGTGCAACAAAATTCATTCAATGCTCTATATTCGTCTTTTTCCCAATTTTTGTTCATAATTAACTCGTCAAAGATTAAAATGGTGTGCTCATCAATTACTGATTTAGAATATGATAATGCACAAATTGTTGAGGAGTATAAATCTGAATCAAAATTAATTAATGAAGCTAAAGGTCTAGATTGGGAAAAGAATTTTGGCAAAGAATCTTTAAATTCTCCTATAATAAATTTACCACCTTTGATTTCAGGAACTATTCCCTTACTTGAGTAAGAACCTGCCTTTGTGTCATGCCAATCCTTAGGAAGACCTATGAATGTATCAAATCCATACCCTTTTTTGAAAGATTTAATCAAGTACTTGAATGAATTACCCCTCCAAACACCATATTCATAAAAAGGTCTTTCTTTAAGACTTTTTGAAATAATAGCATTAAAAAAAGACCATCTGCAGAAATATAATGGAGGGAGTGTTGGTAAGTTGAAGACCCATTCAAATGAACGCATAACAGGATGATCTTTCAAATTAGATTTCAACAAAGCATCATAATCGGCTTCATTCCCCTGATAAAAATTCAAAGCTGCTTGCATTAATATAGATCCAATATAATCCCCATTAACTTTCAAACATCTCTTTATCCATGATTGCGCCTCTTCTATGCTTTGTGAAGTTCCATGCAGATTCCACAAAGAATCAAAATGATTGGGGTCAATTATTACTGCCTTTTGGAAACTTTTTTTTGCTAGTTCTTTTTTGCCAATATCTCTGTAAACAATACCCATACTATAATGACTTTGAGCAGAGTTTGGATTAATTTCAAGTGCCTTATTAAAGCTTTCTAATGCACCATCCATATCTCCATTATCTTGTAAAGCATTTCCCTTATTATAATGTGCTTTAGCAAAATTTGAGTTTATCTCAATCGCATCTGAGTAGCAGTTTATTGCGGTCATATAATCTTTTGCTTCTTTATAAACGTTGCCAAGATTATTATATGCCTCTGCATAATTAGGATTAATTTTTATAGCCTTTTCAAGGACAGTTTTTGCCTCTTGGCTCTTTTTTTGTCCGTATAAAGCAACGCCTAAATTATTCAAAGCAATTGGATTCTCGGGTTGTAATTCAACAAATTTTTTGAAATTTTGGAGAGCAAGTTTTATTTGCCCTTTTTCGAAGTAAACAGCTCCAATTATATTATAATAAATCCCTAAAGGCGGCCCTTTTTTTATTAGCTGTTTTGCTAATGTTAAAGTAGCGTTGAACTCAGAATTACTATAGTGACTAATTAATTTGTCAATCTGGATTTGGGAGAAGTTTGATCTATTAGTTTTGGTTGTTCTATTGAGCATCGAGTTATTTCCTGAATGATTCAACTATC
>PACC02000046.1 GCA_002699695.2 Paracoccaceae bacterium
GCATTTGTTGAAACGCCTTTGGGACAGAGCTTAGCTCTTTTTGGGCCATATTGGTTGAGTTCAATAGTGATAATCTTAAGTTTCATGATTTTAACCGGGTATAAAGGATTTTCAATAGCAGTATTAGGTTTTGGTATCTTATTCTTGTATGGGGAAAACCGAAAAAAAGATGTTAGCTTTGTAGAGCAAGATGTTAAGGTTCGAGTTGTTCAACCCAACATTGATCAAAAGCTTAAGTGGAAACCAGAATTAGCTTCGTCCCACATGGAAAAATTATTTGAACTAAGTCAAAATGATTTGGAAGAGGTAGACTTAATTATTTGGCCGGAAACTGCAGTACAATTCTTTTTAGAGTATCAAAAAAATTTCTCTGATCAAGTTTTTCAAAAAGTTGGGAAAATCATGATTTTAGGTGCAAGGAAATATATAAGGGAGAAGAATGAACTATTTAATTCAGCATATGTTCTAGACGAGATGGGACAAATTCATAGTAGTTATGACAAAAAACACTTGGTGCCCTTTGGTGAATATATTCCTTTTGCTGAAATTATGAAAAAATTTGGTGTCAAAGGGTTAGCAAGTAATGGTATATCAGGTTTTACTATTGGACAGAGATCAAGCCAAATGCAAATTGGTGATATTCCGGCCTTTGGAATAATGATATGCTATGAGTCAATTTTTTCTCATGAAGTGGATCAAAATATGTTAGGCGTGGATTGGCTTATACATTTGACAAATGATGCGTGGTTTGGATCATATAGTGGTCCGCAACAGCATCTCATGCAGTCACAGGCTAGAGCGATCGAACAAGGAATAACCATCTTCAGGTCTGCTAACACGGGTATTTCTGCAGTAATAGATCAGTATGGCCGTATTGTTCACAAGTTAGATCTTAATACCGAAGGATATTTTGATGCAAATCTTTCAAAAAAACTGGGCACTACACTCTATTCCGGTTGGGGAGCAAGAAGCTGGAATACTTTGTTATTTTCTTTAATTGTACTCATCATTATTTTATGCTTTATAAAAAAAGATAATAAATTAAGACCTGCGGTACGCTAATTGGAGAACTTAATGGAGGATAGTATTAGAAGACAATTTAATTTTACTTCCGAATCTGTTTCAGAGGGGCATCCTGATAAAGTTTGCGATAGAATTTCTGACTCTATCTTAGATGAGATCATTAGATATGACCCCAGGGCAAGGGTTGCATGTGAGACATTTGCCACTACTAACCAGGTCATCATTGGAGGAGAGATTAGCTTCACTAATAAAACTAAAATTACGGACTTTTCAAAGATGATTTCGGATGTTGTGCGTTTAACCGTGAAAGACATAGGATATGAACAAGAAGGTTTTCACTGGAAAGACTTGGCTATTGTTAACCTTCTTCATGAGCAATCTCCTGATATAGCGCAGGGCGTGGATCGAGATGGAGCAGGAGATCAGGGTATAATGTTCGGATATGCTGTGGATGAAACAGCCGAATTAATGCCCGCTCCGCTCCAGTATTCACAGGCAATTTTAAAACGCCTAAGCATCGCAAGAAAGAATGAACTCAAAGGGGTGCTGGGACCTGATGCGAAATCACAATTAACCATTAGTTATAAAGATGGTAAACCTAGTTTTATCAAGTCAATTGTAGTCTCAGCCCAGCATTTTGATGAAAAACTGTCCTCTGAAGAGATCAAAGATATAATCTCACCCTATGTTAAAGAAGTTGTACCATCTGAGTGGTTAATATCAGAGACAGTATGGCATGTTAACCCTACTGGAAAGTTTGTGATTGGGGGACCAGATGGAGATGCAGGACTTACTGGTAGAAAGATCATAGTCGATACATATGGAGGTGCCGCCCCGCATGGAGGGGGTGCTTTTTCAGGTAAAGACCCGACTAAAGTAGATAGATCAGCTGCTTACGCGGCAAGGTATCTAGCAAAAAATATTGTTGCGGCTGGTTTGGCAAAAAGATGTGTGTTGCAACTTTCTTATGCCATAGGAATAGCAGAACCTTTATCAGTTTATGTCAATACGTTTGGAAGTAATTCTGTTCCAGAAGATAATATTGAGAAAGTGATTAAAGAATGCATGGATCTCAGCCCACAGGGAATAATAGCACACCTTGATTTACACAAACCAATATATAGCGAAACGTCCGCCTATGGCCATTTTGGTCGGGAATATACAAAAGATGGACATTTTTCGTGGGAAAAAACCAACTTGGTTGATAGTTTGTTGAAAAAAATTACTTAAGATCAGTCGTCACTGTTAATTGGTAAATCTAAGAATAAGCCGAAATGACAAACATCACAGCCAGTAGTAAGGTTTTTGGAAGAAGAAAGGGCAAGCAGCTTAGTAGTAGACAAAAAGAGAGTATTAAAATTCATTTGACTAAGTATTCTGTTTTCAAGTCCCGTGCAGATGGTTCATATGAGCTTCAAAAAGTTGATCTGACTAATCTTTTTGGTAATCTTAAAGACTTTGAGTTAGAAATAGGATTTGGGATGGGTGATTATTTATTTCAGAAAGCTTTGGTAAAAAGGACAACTGGTTTTCTAGGGTGCGAAGTTTTTGAAAATGGAGTAGCCAGTTTGCTTACCAGAATTCGAGACGTGAATCTTAAGAATATCTTTATACACCCGGGTAATTGCATTGATTTATTAGATAATTTGAGGGGTGCCAACCTAAGCGCTATACACTTACTTTTTCCTGATCCTTGGCCTAAAAACAAACATCATAAGAGGAGATTTTTCACAACGGAGAATATTGACAAAATGGGTTATGCTTTGAAAAAAGGAGGGAGCATATTTGTTGCAACTGATATTCTAGAATATGCAGTTCAAATTATTTCCAGTATGGAAAAAAGGACTGATTTTAAGGTCGAGAATTACTTGATTAAAGAATTCAAGTCTCCTTTAGGGACCAAATTTCAGACCAAATTTGAAAGAAAAGCTTATGCTTCAAATAGAGTTCCTAGATATATGGTATTTCAGAGGGTAGCATAATGAAAGAACTTTTTGAGTCAATTCAGTCAAACCTTTCTCCTGGTTTGAATGGGGAGATTACCGTCCCTGGTGACAAATCTATTTCTCACCGAGCCTTGATACTAGGGAGTATGGCTATAGGGGAAACCATAATACACGGACTTTTAGAATCCGAAGATGTACTTAGTACGGCTAGTGCTATCGATGCCCTTGGTGCCCAAGTTCTTCAGAAAAAATCAGGAGTTTGGTCTGTCAAAGGGGTTGGAGTTGGTGGGTTTAAAGAACCAGAGAATGTAATTGATTGTGGGAATTCCGGCACATCTGTTCGTTTACTTTTGGGGGCTGTTTCGACATGCCCTATAAAAGTTACTTTTACTGGGGATAACAGTTTAAGAAAAAGGCCTATGGATCGGGTGGTTTTGCCACTCAAGCAATTTGGAGCCACATTTTCAACCAACTTTGGTAATAAGTTACCTATCAATGTTGCTGGGAATCAAGAATCCATTCCAATTAGATATGAACTGTTAGTTCCTTCAGCACAAGTAAAATCAGCTATACTTTTGGGAGGACTAAATGTAAGGGGTCGCACTACCGTCATAGAGCGGGATGCATCAAGAGATCACACTGAAAAAATGCTAAGGGCATTTGGTGTAAAGGTTATTATCGAAAATAAAGACCAATTCTCGGAAATTTCAGTTGATGGTTTTCCAAAGCTTAGACCAATTGAGATTAATGTCCCAGGTGATATTTCTTCCGCTTCCTTTCCTATTGCGGCAGCTTGTATGGTGCCTGGATCTGAAATTCTCATAAAAAATGTAGGAATTAACCCCTTAAGAGACGGATTTTTGGTTACGCTTGGTGAAATGGGTGCCAACATAAAGATAATGAACAAACGTCAAAATGCGGGGGAGTTGGTTGCAGATATAGGAGTGAACTATTCTCCAAATCTTATAGGTGTTGAAGTTCCAAAACAAAGGTCAGCTAAAATGATTGATGAATACCCAATTTTATCAATGGTGGCAGCGATTGCAAATGGTCCAACAGTAATGAAAGGGATTAAAGAGCTTCGGTATAAAGAGAGCGACAGAATTAATGCTGTTGCAAAAGGGCTAATTGATAGTGGGGTTAATGTTACTGAAGGTGAAGATTTGCTCGTTGTTAATGGTAAAAGTAGTAAAGATATTGAGGGAGGCAGCCAAATTAATGCTTCTAATGACCACAGGATAGCCATGTCTTTTGCTTGCTTAGGCCTTATATCAAAAAAAGGTATTAAGATTAATGGGGCAAGCTCCATCAATACCAGTTTCCCAAATTTTGTTGATTTAATGCAGTTGATCGGGGCAATTGTAATCGTTCCCAAAAGAAAAACATGATTGGTTTGATGCATAACGACTATTCTCTTTTAGGATGAGAAAAGTCATGAATTTCATAGTTGCTATCGATGGTACTGCTGGGTCAGGTAAGGGTACCATAGGAAGGGCTATCTCCCACCATTATAAATTTAGGTATCTGGATACGGGACTCTTGTACAGAGCTGTAGCTTTCAATTTAAGATCCTTTTCTGGTAACTTAAGATCAATTTCGGAAAAAAAAGTTCTGAAAGCCATAAAGTCCGTAGATGAAAACATACTCCAGTTAAAGAAATTAAGAGAGAACGAATTTGGCAAGAAAGCTAGTCTTATAGCTTCTAATCCTTTTGTGCGAAAGGAGCTATTAATTTATCAGAGGAATTTTGCGAATCAAAATGGTGGTGCAGTCTTAGACGGGAGGGATATAGGAACCGTAGTTTGTCCAGATGCAAATGTAAAAATTTTTGTTGATGCTACAGAAAGTGTGAGGGCAAGAAGAAGAGTCAAACAATTTGAGGAACAAAAATTAGCGATTTCCTATAACGAAGTGTTAGAGGACTTAAGGAAAAGAGATGAGCAAGATAGAAATAGAAAAGCTTCGCCAATGGTTCCAGCAAAAGATGCTCTATTACTTGACTCGTCAAAAATGTCTGTTCAAGACAGCTTAGAGATTGTTATTTTAAGAATAAATGCAGAATTAAATAAAAATAACATTGAATAGTTAGATTTATTCTTTATTAAGTTGTTGTTAAATAAAGAAGATGGGAATCAACTACAATACTAAAAGGGAGAGCTATATGTCAGCATCGGCGACAATGGAAGCTTTTGAACAATTACTGAATGAAAGTTTGGAGTCAGCCACACCAAAAGAGGGAGCAGTGGTGAATGGATCCGTAATTGCAATCGAAGCAGGACAAGCCATTATCGACATCGGTTATAAGATGGAAGGCAGGGTGGATCTCAGAGAATTCTTGACTCCGGGAAAAGAGGATGAAGTAGTAATAGGAGATCAGGTTGAAGTTTACTTAGAGAGGGTTGAAGGTTCGAGAGGTGAAGCTGTTCTTAGCAGGGAAAAGGCGCGCCGTGAAGAAGCATGGGATCGGTTAGAAAAGGCTTCTGGTAAGGAGGAGAAGGTAGATGGTGTTATCTTTGGAAGAGTGAAAGGAGGTTTCACCGTGGATTTAGGAGGCGCAATAGCTTTCTTACCTGGTAGTCAAGTTGATGTGAGGCCCATTAGGGATACAAATTCTTTGATGCAGATTTCTCAGCCCTTCCAAATTCTTAAGATGGATAGGCGTCGTGGAAACATTGTTGTATCCAGACGAGCAATCTTGGAAGAATCAAGAGCAGAGCAACGAGCAGAATTAGTTGGAAATTTGGCTGAGGGAAGTGTTGCAGATGGTGTGGTTAAAAATATTACTGAGTATGGTGCCTTTATTGATTTAGGTGGAGTGGATGGGTTATTGCACGTGACGGATATGGCTTGGCGCAGGGGTAATCATCCATCTGAATTGTTGAATATAGGTGACACTATAAAGGTTCAGGTCATTAAAATTAATAAGGACACCCATCGAATCAGTCTTGGGATTAAACAGTTACAAGAAGATCCTTGGAGCGATGTTGAGGCAAGGTACCCAATTGGATCAAATCATACTGGTCGCGTTACAAACATTACAGATTATGGAGCATTTGTGGAGCTTGAGTCGGGAGTAGAAGGACTGGTTCATGTTTCAGAAATGTCTTGGACTAAAAAGAATGTGCATCCAGGCAAGTTAGTTTCAACAAGTCAAGAGTTAGAAGTAATGGTTTTGGAGATCGATACAGCAAAACGACGTGTAAGTCTTGGCCTCAAGCAAACTAAAGGAAACCCGTGGGAAAATTTTGCAGAAGGCCACCCTGTTGGGAGTCAGGTTGAGGGAGAAATAAAGAATATCACTGAGTTTGGTTTATTTATAGGACTAGATGAAGATATTGACGGCATGGTTCATTTGACGGATCTAGATTGGAGTAAATCTGGGGAGGAGGCCCTTGGAGGGTTTAAAAAAGGTGAACTAGTTAAGGCTCAAGTTACGGACATTGATATAGAAAAGGAAAGAATTTCACTTTCTATTAAAGCCTTAGAAAAGGATCCTTTTACAGATGCCATTGGCGAGCTTAAACGAGGGCAGATAGTGACTGTAACAATAATAAATCTCCAGGATAGTGGTGTAGAGGTTGAATTTAATGGTGTTAACTCGTTCATAAGGAGATCTGATTTATCTAGAGACCGAGCTGAACAGAGATCAGATAAATTTGTCGTAGGCGATAAGGTTGATGCTAGAATTACAAATATTGATAAATCAGGCCGAAAGGTGAATTTTTCTATAAAAGCAAAGGAGATAGCAGAAGAAAAAGAAGCTGTACAACAGTACGGGTCTTCTGATTCGGGAGCGTCTTTAGGAGATATTTTAGGAGCTGCTTTAAATAAAGAGGAAAAAGAGGATAAAAGCTAAACTGTCTTGGAATATAATTTTTGATAGCAAGATTCAGAAATAATGGGGATTATGGCTCGTAAAAAATTTTTCAAGAATATTGATTATCTGTAGGTATTTTTTCTGTTCTGTATTTTCTTTGAATCGATGTTATGATTCTACAATGTGTGATCTAGAAACATTTGATAATAATAATTTAGGACAGTTTTCTTAGCCCGTTGAAAAAAAAAAATTATATATATAAACTAACAAGAAGATTTTGGAGGAATATATGATTAAGTCTCAACTAGTACAGAAAATTTCAGAAGAGAATCCACACCTATTTCAAAGAGATGTAGATCGACTGGTTTCCACAATTTTTATGGAAATAACTTCAGCGATGTCTTCTGGGAGAAGAATTGAGTTGAGAGGCTTTGGAGCGTTTTCTGTAAAGCAAAGAAAACCACGCATTGGGCGAAACCCTAGAACTGGAAGCCGTGTGGAAGTCGAAGAAAAATTTGTTCCTTTTTTTAAACCAGGAAAGCTTTTAAGAGAAAAATTGAATAAATAGGACTATTTATTGCTTAGGGTAGCTAAATTTCTTAGTAACTTGGCGCTAATACTTATAATTGTATGGCTAGGGGTTTTGAATACACAGCCTGTCACCCTCGTAACTGCTCCTCAGCTATTGGATCCAAGTGGAATATGGATATTTTCGATTCCATTATTTCTGATAATCATAAGTGCTGTTTTTGTTGGATTTCTAATGGGATGTATGACTGAATATGTTAGGGCTGGAAAAACAAGAAAATATTTAAGGGAAAGAAATAGTAGTCTCGAAGAAAGTAATATGAAATTGAAGAAAATTGAGAAAAATTTGGAATTGGAGGACGATGATATATTGTCACTCTTGAAGAGATAATATGGTTAAAATTAAGCTCTGTGGTTTGAAAGAGCCAAGTCATATCAAAACTGCCTGGGAGCTGGGAGTAAAGTATGTAGGAGTTGTTTTTTTTCAGGATTCTCCGAGATCTTTGACAATTGAACATGCAAGACCTCTTTTGAGGTATGCTCCGGAAGGTTTAGTTAAGGTAGGATTAGTTGTAAATCCAAATGACGAACTGATTCGATCAGTATGTAGCCTTAATGTGAACATGATCCAACTGCATGGATCTGAAACAATAGAGCGTGTAAAACAAATTAAGGATGCAAGTGGATTACCTGTAATTAAAGCAGTCGGCTTGGGGGTAAGAGAGGATCTAACCAAGGTTGATCATTTTGCCAAAGTTGCTGACCAGATATTAATTGATGCAAAGCCAAATGCTAATAGTAATTTGCCTGGTGGGAATGGATTGAGTTTTGATTGGGAACTCATTAAAAATAACTGCTGGAATTTTCCATGGTTTCTTGCTGGAGGTTTGAACGAAAATAATGTAGTTGAAGCCCTCAAGAAAACTGATGCCAGGCAGATTGATCTTTCATCTGGAGTAGAAGATAAGGATGGTAGAAAAGATTTTAATAAAATAGTAAAATTCGTGCAAAAAGTGAAAGAGTATGAGGAATTCCATAGTGCCACAAAACAGAATTAATTCTTTTATTGGAGGACCGGATCAGCAAGGTCGTTTTGGAAATTTTGGTGGTAGGTTTGTTTCTGAAACATTGATGCCATTGATACTGGAGCTGGAAAAAGAATATAGCCGGGCTAAGACTGACCAAGATTTCTGGTATGAAATGCAGAGCTTTTTGAAAGACTATGTGGGTCGACCAAGCCCATTATATTTTTCCGAAGGGCTGACAAGTTATTTGGGTGGAGCAAAAATTTACTTGAAGAGAGATGAACTCAATCATACAGGAGCACACAAAATAAATAATGTTTTGGGTCAAATTTTGTTAGCTAGGCGGATGGGGAAAACTAGGATTATAGCGGAGACTGGAGCCGGGCAGCATGGGGTGGCTACGGCTACGGTGTGTGCTCGATTTGGACTGAATTGCACCGTATTTATGGGAAAAACAGATGTAGAGAGACAAGCTCCTAATGTTTTCAGAATGAAACTTCTAGGAGCAAAGGTTGTGCCAGTGACTTCTGGACGAGGTACCTTGAAAGACGCAATGAATGAAGCTTTACGAGACTGGGTAAGTAATGTTGCTAACACTTTTTATTGTATTGGTACCGTTGCAGGTCCTCATCCTTATCCAGCTATGGTTAGAGATTTTCAATCAATTATTGGAAAAGAGGCTAAAGAACAGATTTTGGAAAAGGAAGGTCGTTTACCTAATAGTTTAGTCGCTTGTATTGGAGGAGGGTCGAATGCTATGGGACTTTTTTATCCTTTCTTGGAAGACAGAGATGTCAAGATGTATGGAGTTGAAGCAGGAGGTAAAGGAGTAGATCATACTATGCAGCATGCAGCATCTTTGACTGGTGGAAAACCAGGCGTACTCCACGGTAACAGGACTTATCTTCTTCAGGATGGTGATGGTCAGATTATTGAAGGACATTCCATTTCTGCGGGATTAGATTATCCTGGTATTGGTCCAGAGCATTCTTATTTACATGATTTAGGTCGAGTAGAATATGTCTCAATAAAAGATGATGAAGCTTTGATGGCATTTCAGCTATGCTGTGAAAAAGAAGGGATAATACCTGCATTGGAACCAAGTCATGCACTAGCTTATGTCCAAAAAATTGCACCTAATCTTCCTTCAGATCATATTATGATCATGAATATGTGTGGCCGGGGTGACAAAGATATATTTACTGTCGCAGATGCCCTGGGATTTAAAATCCAAGATTCATGAGAATCAACTAGTTGAGAAAAGTTTTTGACAGCATTCATTAGCGTTTTTTATAAGATAGTTAATTCCGAGGGAGCACTTTGATAAAGTTTGCTTCAAAAGAATTATTTCATCGTTAGAGAATTCACTTAAAACATAATTAGAGACGGCAGATCCTTGTGGTCTAC
>PACC02000074.1 GCA_002699695.2 Paracoccaceae bacterium
ATCTGGGATATAAAGAAGACCGTTCAATATACCATAGAGTGGTACCGTATGCATCTGGAGGAAAATTTTGTGATCACAGATGAGCAGATAAAACGATATTTGAATACGGCAAAAGAAAATGAATTGATTTGGGCTTACTAATGAAGATAACTAATCTCCCTTTAATTGGTGCTGCAGAAATTCATAGTTCTACCCTGAAAGATGAGCGGGGATGGTTCTCTCGTTATTTTTGTCAGAAAGAGTTATCTGGAATAAATGGTGACAAAAATATAGTTCAAATTAATTCCTCTTTCACAAAGTTAACTGGTACGATTCGGGGATTACATTTACAGCATTATCCTTATGAAGAGGATAAGATTATTAGATGCATTACAGGAAAAATTTTTGATGTGATGTTAGATGTTCGTTTAGGATCTGCCACGTATGGTAAGTGGCATTCTGTCATACTGGATGCACAAAAAATGAATATGGTTTATATTCCAAAGGGATTTGCCCATGGATTTCAAACTCTGGAGCCAAATTGTGAAATTTTATATCTACACACACAATTTCATACACCCAAAGCCGAAGGCGGGTATCGGTATGATAGTCCCGAATTAAATATTGGTTGGCCCTTAGAAATTACTGAAGTTTCAGAAAGAGACAAAAACTTAGAAGTTTTTCCCAAATGCAGAAGTCCAAAGTAAAATGAAATGTCGGCAATGTAATACAGAGTTAATTATCAAGTTCTTGGACTTAGGAAGATCCCCTCCATCGAATGCCTTTTTATCTTTAGAAAGCATTAAAGCTTCTGAAAAATGGTATCCTCTTAGAGTGCTGGTCTGTGATTCATGTTGGTTGGTTCAAACTGAAGATTTTGTTGATCCAACGGACATGTTTATCCCAGAGTATGCATATTTCAGCTCAATCTCATCTTGTTTCTTAAAGCATGCAAAAAACTATGTGAACCAAATGATGGCTAGATTTTCTTTGCACCAAAAAAGCTTAGTTGTTGAGGTCGCAGCCAATGATGGTTATTTACTGCAATACGTCAGAGGCAAAGGTATCCCATGTTACGGAATTGAACCTACTCAGAGCGCAGCCAATATAGCAGTTTCAAGAGGAATCAAAATTATAGGAGATTTCTTTGGAAAGAAATTGGCAAAAAAACTCGCTAATAATGGAAAAAAAGTAGATTTAGCAGTAGCTAATAATGTCTTGGCTCACGTACCTGATATTAATGACTTTGTAAGTGGATTTACCCAAATACTAAAACCAAAAGGTGTAGCTACTTTTGAAAACCCGCATTTAATGAGGATGGTCGAAGAAAAGCAATTTGACACAGTTTATCATGAGCATTTCTCCTATCTATCATTAACCGCAGTAAATAAGCTTTTTGAAAGAAATGGCTTGATGATATTTGACGTTGAAGAATTGCCAGTCCATGGAGGGAGTTTAAGGTATTATGCGCAAAGGCTGGAGACTGGAACCCAACCTATTAGCGAGAATGTAGGAAAAATTTTTCAAAAAGAAAGAAATGCTGGATTGAGGAGACCTGATTTTTATCAATCTTTTCAAAATCAGGCTATGAGCATAAAAAATGATTTCTTGTGGTTTATTCATGACCAGAAAAAGAATGGCAAATTAGTTGCTGGTTATGGGGCAGCTGCAAAAGGAAATACCTTGTTAAATTTTTGCGGTGTGAAAGAGGATTTAGTTAATTTCATTGTAGACAAAAATCCACATAAACAAGGCATGTATTGCCCTGGGAGTAAAATTCCAATAGTAGAAGAAAAGGTCATCTTAGAGAAAAAACCAGATTTCATTGTAATATTTCCGTGGAATATTAAGGAAGAAATTAAAAACCAACTAGCGTATGTTCGCGAATGGGGGTGCAAGTTTGTTGTTGCTATTCCAAGACTACATGTCTTCTAAACAAAATGTGCTTTATAAAAATGAGTATTTTTTATTGAAATAATGTTTCAATCAAAATTATCCTTCCAGATTTTCCAATCCTCAGGCGTGTCTAGATCTATCGATGCGACACTTCCTGGTAAGGGAAGGTGCTGCACATTTGGTTGATTTTCAGAAATAATGTTTCTGGCGCCATGGTCACCCGTCAATTTAATTAAATGCTTAAAAAATTTGGATGAAAACAATACAGGATTTCCAGGCTTGCCACGGCACGTTGTTGCTCTAAGGATGCCTTTGTTTGGGTTCTTAGAGAAAGCCTGAATCATGTTATCTAGATGGAAACTCTTTATTTCTGGCATGTCACCTAAAACAATTATGATACCATTAGGACTTCTCTGACTTATATTGGTTACTCCGCAGGAAATAGAGTAACCCATTCCAACTTGCTTGCTTCGAACAGATAGACGCTCGATAGGATAATTACCCGAAATATCCCATAACGGGGATGATCCCGAGGGTAGAATTACAGAAACCTTTGTTGCTATGCTATTTATAGTTTCTATGATTATCCGCTCCAGTAGTGTTTGAGTTCCTACTGGTTCTAGAAGCTTATTTTTCCCATTCATTCTGCAGGATTTCCCAGCCGCTAATATTAAGATTTCCACCTTCATAACAGGGTCGTCTCTTTATTTTTAGTGATCTTGGTCAAGTGCATATTGCCTAAAAGTTAATTCAGAAAAAACTAAACTACTAATTTCATGTTTTGGTTGAACCCTCTTTGGACGCCAATTATTTCCGCCATTATAGATAGAGCGATTTCTCTAGGAGTCTTGGCTCCGATGTCCAACCCTACTGGACCCTTTATCCGCTTCAACTGGTTGTTTGTAAAACCTAACATTTTTAAACGATCGATGCGCTTTGCATGGGTTCGTTTTGAACCAAGGCTGCCGATGTAGTAGCAATCTGACTGCAGGGCTTTTTCAAGTGCAATATCATCAATTTTAGGATCATGGGTTAATGTGATGAGAGCAGAATCTTGATTCAATTGGATTTCATTTAAGGCTATATCAGGCCATTCAGTTAAAACCCTTACTGTAGGAAATCGTGCTTTCGATGCAAAGGTGGATCTCGGATCAACTACTAATATCTGGTATTCAAATATCTCAGCTAGATTAACTAAATACTGGGCTATATGCACTGCACCAATTATAATGAGCCTTAGTTTAGGGTAAAGAACAGAAAAAAAGGTATCAGCCAATTTGAAAGATACCCTTTTATTCAAGGGCTCCATTGGAATATTTACAAAGTCTTCATCGCTAGCTTTGATGACATGCCTTTCAAATGTAGTTAGGTTAATACTATAAATTACTAGGTTTCCATTATGGTACTCAGCAAGAAAACTTTGTAATTTTTCAATTACTATTTTATTTCTCTTGGAGATAGGCTCCAACAAAATCTTGATTTCTCCACCACAGGCGAGACCCACCTGAAAAGCGTCTCCATCTGATACGCTATAGGTTAAAAGTTTGCACTCATTGCTATCTAAGATGTCCAACGCTTCTGTAATGACAGAACCTTCAACACAACCACCAGATACCGATCCAAAGATCTGACCTAGCTTGTCTATTATCAGCATTGAACCTACTGGTTTGGGGGCACTTCCCCAGGTTTCAATGACTGTCACCAATACAAAGTTCTCTACACCCTTTAGCAATTGATCCAGTTTCAGCAATATTGTCTTGTCTTGGGACATACCTAATTTAAAAAATGCTTTTTTGTTAAACTATCTAAATTAACGGACTAAAAATAATGATGTCAAATGCTAAATAGGGCCAAAATCTTATAAAATTTATTTGAGGCACTCAATTAATTCAACTTTCACAATTTTAATTAGCAAGGATCCTGAGGGTTAAATTGAGCTCTCTTAAATTACTTGATTTGCTTTAATTAGCTCAAGGACTCTATTAGACGGACAACATCATTTTGATTATTATAATGTGCTAAAGAAATACGAATTCTCCCGGTTCTTGAACTACAAATGATTCCGTTTTTTTTCAATTTTTGAAGGGATTCATCTAAATCATCAATTGAATTTTCTATAGAAACAATGTGGGGAGAATTGCACGTCTCAATTTGATTCAATTTAGGTTTCCATTTAGTCCCACGTAGACCATCCAAGAGCAAATTGAACAGGGATTTAGCATGCCTTTCAATTTGATTTGGCTCCAGTCGGATGATTTCTCTTAGCGAGTTTTGTAAGCCCACAATGGAAATATAAGACATAGTTGATTGGGTGTAACTTCTTGCATCAAGTTCAAAAGTGCACTCAGTGGAATTCATTGCAAAAGGATTAGGTGCACTCATCCATCCAACTGTGAATGGGGGGTAATCCAAGATTTCGTCTGAAATGTATGCTAGCCCCACGCCACCATGGCCACCTAACCATTTGTAACCGCTGGTGATCAGTATATCGGCATCCCAGTCCTTTACCATAATAGGAAGAGCTCCTGCTGCTTGCGTTATGTCCACAATTAACTTAATTCCACACCTCTTTGTTTCTTTTCCTAATCTCTTTATGTCAATTTTTGCTCCCGAGGAAAACTGAACTAGACTGACCTGAATAACGGAAATATTTTCCTTTATTTCCCTTAATATTTGGTCAGTCAAATCATTCTCTTTGGTTTCTTTGACAAATAGGATTTGACAGTCATTGTCCTGAGCGTATTTTAACCAGGGCCTTGTCACTGCTGGAAAGTCAGATTGGACCATTAGTATGGAAGATTTTGCCTTAGGCTTTAGAACATAAGGTATCTGGCTAAGCATCTCGCTAGCTGAAGCTAAAACTGCAATTTGACGGGGTTCGCAATTAAAAAGTTGGGCAGCATCTATTCTCATTGATTGTAATAGATCTAATTCATCTTGGTCAGACATATGAATATTACCATGGCGAGCAACACCATGAAGGAAGTTGTTCATCTTCTTAATAGTAATATTACTAATAAGGCCCAATGAAGCCTGATTCAGATAAACATGTTTCTCAAGGCTTGGGTACGAAACCCTATTAGATAATGATTGGATCATCTACTAAGATGTGACAGCTTACTTATAATATCCAACCGTATCTCCTTCGGTCGTAACACCTAAGCCATTGATAGTGCGATTAACATAATTAAAATAACAAATTATCTGATTAGCTTCTAGTATTTCTCCATCAGAAATTCCTGCTTCTTTAAGACAGTCCACATCCGAATGGTTCATCAAGTTGGGGGTGGTCGTTAATTTCTCAGAATACTTGAGTAGAGCTAATTCTGCTCCTGAAAAAGCTTTTTCTATACTTCCCGTCTCAAGAGCTTCCTTGATCTCAGCACTTCTCTCTTGGTCTCCAATCAAGTGGCTAGCATTTGCCCAATGATTTGCCAGGGAATAATGACAATTGTTTAGAATAGAAACATAACTACTAATAGTCTCTTGGAACCATGCTGGTATTGAATTGTTGCTATCATGTAGTACTGCTCGATATAAGGCAAGATGTCCTTCCATGGTACTTGGTCTTAAAGAATGCACCCTCATAACGTTGTCAACTGTGCCATGAGGTGTTTGAGCAGACTTCAATACTTTTTTCAGATGAGGAGCTGCCTCATCGTCACTGATCATTTCTATCCAAGCAGACATGACATTATCCTGACAATATAAATAAAAGCCGAGACGCTAAAGAAGCGCCTCGCTTAATACCTTAAAGGCCCCATTTTGCAGCAGTTGCCTTAAAAAATCCCTTTGCAGTCTTTATTTTGATCCAGTGATTTACAAAGTTGATCCATACTTGATCAGCTTGTGGTAGGAGCATTGCTAAAGGTGTAGGGTTTCGAGGTGCGTCGACTGATATTTGCTTTACATCATCATACTTGGCTTTCAATGTTGATCCTTCAAGATTTGAAGTCACAAATACATCTGATCTCCCGGCAAGAACCTCTTGATACCCTCTGGCTGGAGCTTCAACACTCTTGATTTGGGCGTTAGGGAACCATTTCTTAACCAATGTTTCCATCGCTGTACCTAAAGTAGTAGCCACTTTTACTCCAGGCTGATTAATTGAGTCCCAACTATCAAATTTACCCACTTTATCAGCTGTGGTGAAAGGTATAAATTCTACAGCCAAATAACTTTCTGAAAAGCCAGCAGCTTTCATTCTAGAAGCCTTAATAGACGCTGATCCTGTAATGTGGTATTTCCCAGCAACCACACCGTTGACAATTGTTTTCCAGTCTGTTGCTACAAATTCTATTTCCACACCCATATCTTTTGCTAACTCAGTCATGATATCGATGTCATATCCTTGATACTTATTAGTGGCAGGATCTCTCGTTGAAAATGGATTGAAATCTCCAGTTGTTCCAGCCTTTAATGTCCCACTACTCAAAATCTGGTTCAATACAGATTCTGATGAAGCAGAGAAAGTAAAGGAACCCATGGTTGCCAAAACCAAAATCGCTATTTTAATAATCTTCATTTCATTTCTCCCGTTTTCGAATGTTTGATACTAGTAGGCTTATAAAAAGATTCAACACAATTTATTGAATCTTATGAAAGTTTGAGCCTATAATCACACTTTAGTACTAAAAGAAGGCATTTTTTACCAAAAGGTTTTTTTAGATATGGGTCCAGTTATAGAAATGAGGGAGGTTTCGAAGTATTTTGGAAGCTTTAAGGCTTTAAATAGCGTAAATCTTGAAGTATCAAAAGGTGAAAAAGTGGTCGTATGTGGGCCCTCAGGTTCTGGTAAGTCGACTTTAGTCAGATGTATTTCTAGATTAGAAAAACATGATGAGGGAACTTTGGAGGTTTTGGGTTCAATTTTAACGAATGATGAGAAAACTTCACGAGCAATCAAATCAAAAGTTAGTATGGTCTTTCAACAGTTTAATCTATTCCCACATCTTTCAGTTCTGGATAATTTGATTTTGGGACCTACTAAGGCTTTAGGCTTATCAAGAAAGGATGCCCTGGACAGAGCTTATATGTTTCTTGAACGAGTTAAGATTCCTGAACAAGCGGACAAAAAACCAGGGTTATTATCCGGTGGCCAACAACAAAGAGTAGCGATTGCAAGAGCCCTATGTCTGGAGCCTGAGATCATGCTTTTTGACGAACCTACCTCTGCTTTGGATCCTGAAATGATCGCAGAGGTTTTAGATGTGATTCTTGATTTGGCAAAGGAAGGCATGACAATGGTTGTTGTTACTCATGAGATGGGGTTTGCCCGAAAGGCGGCGGACAGAGTTATATTCATGGACGAAGGGGAGATTTTGGAAGAAAATACACCAACTAATTTTTTTAAAAAACCCCAAACTGAGCGGTCAAAATTATTCTTGAACCAAGTCCTTAATTATTGAGTGAGTAATGAATTTCTGTATTAGATTATTTATAGTATCAATATTCTTGTTGCTCGCAGGTTGTTCAGGAGAAAGTGGCAATTGGGGCTGGTACGTTATTGATCCTTCTACTAAATCTGGCTGGACTAACATAAAATTTCTTGTAGGAGGTTTTGGAGCCACGATACTCGTATCTCTGTTAGCAGCCTTTATTTCTATTATTTTGGGTCTTATTGTGGCATTGCCCAGTTTATCTAGTAGTTGGATCTTACGATCATGTAATCGCATATATGTTGAATTCATAAGAGCCATTCCGTTGCTTCCAATGCTATTCTGGGTTTTTTACGGGTTGCCCGTAATATTTAAATCTCTTGGTCTCCAAGTAGAAATTGATGCTTTTTGGGGGGCTGTCATAACTTTGGCTGTATCAGATAGTGCTTTCACTGCTGAGATTTACAGAGCAGGAATTCAATCAATAGCAAAAGGGCAGAGGGAAGCAGCTCAGACTATAGGATTATCTTATTTCCAAAGTATGCGGTATGTAATATTTCCCCAGGCCCTAAGGCGCATCTTGCCACCTCTGGCTAATCAATTCATTTATATTGTTAAGATGTCCGCTTTTGCATCTGTGATAGGCATGCAAGAGTTAACCCGGAGAGCTAATGAAATAGTGGTTACCGAGTATAGACCCTTGGAGATCTATACTTTACTCATTTTCGAGTACTTGGTACTGGTTTTGGTTATCAGTTTTGGTGTTCGTTGGCTTGAAAAGAAACTTGGTTCCAACGAAAGTAACATGAATTAACGTTTAAAACCCATATTTTGCTGTTATTTTGGATAAATTCTAATTATCTTTAGATATGGTAAAATTGATGTGAGAGAGTAATGGATTGGAAATCATTTTTAGATCAAGCGAGAACAAGTTTCACAACACTTAGAAAAGCAACGCCAGAGACCTTTGCTGGGTTCGCAGCAATGGCAAAGCCAGCAAAAAAAGAAGGTGAACTAAGTGAGAAAACTAAAGAATTCATAGCTTTAGGTATTGCTATAGCTACCCGTTGTGATAGCTGTATTGGTTTGCACATGGAGCATTTGATCAGGCTTGGTGCTACTAGAGGTGAGGTAGTGGAGGCTTTGAGTATGTGCTCTTATATGGGGGGTGGTCCTTCAATAATGTATAGTGCAAAAGCTTTAGAAGCTTACGATCAACTAAAAAACTAGCAGCCAGTACGTAACCATAAAGATAATTATACTCATTGGGATCCTTTTTAGAAAATTTCATTCCCCCAACTTAAATCGCAGACTTTATGTTTAGTGTTAACAAAACCTAAGATCTTATGGTGCTTTGACGGATTGCAGAGGTCAGTTATCACTTTTTTGAAACTCTCTCCATCCAATTATTAAACAACTTATGATTACTGTTGTTGCTCCAATGATTTCATTCATTGTCATTATCTCAGCAAACAGTAAAAAAGCTGTAATACCAGCCAGCGGCACCTGTAGGTAACGCAGTGTTGTTACAATCACAGCGTCAACAAAGTGATACGCGCCAGTAAAGAAAATTTGGGAAATGGCACTTACTACTCCTAACAATATCAAGTCAAACAGTATACTAAAATTTTCCAGATGATATTCGGATGGAAAAACGAATACGGCAGTGGTCATCAATACCGCTCCGGATGTATTATAAATCAATGCAACAGTTAATGAGTGGTCGCCTTTACCTAGTCGTCTTAAAACTATTGATAAAAGAGCGCCAGATAATGCTGCTAGAAACCCATAAACAATATAGAAAGACACATGTCCAGAGAATGGATCCGTCAACAATATAATCCCAAATAAGCCTAGAATGACGGATGTCCATCGATAAACACCCACTGGTTCAAATAACAAAAAAGGAGATAAAATCGTTACTAAAATTGCAGAGCTTTGGAAAAGTGCGGATGCTTGTCCAAGAGGTAGATTACGGATCGCAAGAACCCAAAAAACCATTCCTGTAAAGCCAAAAATGATTCGCATTAGCATCATTTTTTTTTGAGAAACTTTTAGTGCCGACCTTCCGCGTGCTAGAATTGTAAAAACTAGGAGGAGGGGCACCGCAAAAATAAATCTATAAAGAAGTGTAGTTACCAGAGAAGCATCCTGAGCAGATTTTTTAATTAATAAACCGGCAATTAATCCGAAAACTACACTTAGAATGATGAAAATTATGCCAAGTATAGGCCGCTTTTCGTGAACAAACATATAACATCATCTCAGTTAAATTTCTTATTTACAAGAGATAGGGTTTGTACACGGCCGGAGACTATCCCTTCTATTGCCCCATTAACATTAATAGAGTACTTACAAAAGGGAGATCAGAACTCTTTCCTGACTGAAAAACATTTAGTGCAAAGAACCTTACATGCAAAATTATTCACTTTTGTCACTAGCAAGAAATGCTCTTACTGGACATAAGAATTGGCAAAAGGCTTGGCGTAGCCCGCCTTTAAAAGAAAAATATGAGGTTGTAATAATAGGTGCTGGCGGGCATGGTCTAGCTACAGCGTATTACTTAGCCAAAGAATTTGGCATTACAGATGTGGCTGTTTTGGAGCGTGGCTGGCTAGGAGGAGGGAATGTCGCCCGTAATACCGTTACTGTTCGTTCCAATTACCTGCGAGATCAGTCGATCCCATTTTACGTCAAATCTGTAAGTCTATATGAAGGTTTAACCAAGAAATTAAATTTTAATATGATGCATTCAAAACGCACAATGGTAGATGTTGTTCATAATTACCCAAAGATGCGAGACTTGAGACGCCGTCAATTAACTATGGACATCTATAATTCAACTTATGAGAAAATTTCAGTTGATCGGGTCCGTCAATTGATTCCTGCTTTAACTGGAGGTGGGGCTGGATCAAGATTGCCAATAATTGGTGGTATGGTGCATAAGGATGCGGGAGTTAATAGGCATGATGCTGTAGCTTGGGGATATGCAAGGGCTGCAGACGCTTTAGGTGTTGAAATGCATCAAAAAACTGCTGTTACTTCTTTGTTGCGAGCTAATAACGGAGACATACAAGGAGTGGGAACTGTGAAAGGTAACGTTGAGGCAAAAAAAGTAGTAGTGGCTGTATCTGGACATACTACAACAATTACTGAAACTGCGAGTTTAAGGTTGCCTTTACGCACTATGAATTTAACGGCTTTTGTATCGGAGCCAATAAAACCAATTGTTGATGTGATTGTGAATTGTTCTGATTTGGGGTTCTACTTTAGTCAATCAGATAAAGGTGAATTGGTTATTGGAGGTGCGCCAGACTCCGCACAAAGTTTCAGAAGAGATATCAAGCAACATGTATTTGAGGATACTGTGGGGGCAATGTTAGAATTATTCCCTTCTTTTAAGAATCTAAAACTCTTAAGACAATGGGGAGGTCATTTAGATATTACTCCCGATGCCTCTCCCATAATGGATGAGACTGATGTTCCAGGATTGTTCGTCACAGCTGGTTGGTGGGGTGGTTATAAGGCTATTCCCGCTGGTGGATTGACAATGGCCTATCACGTTGCCACTAATTCGCCGCATCCTTTAATGAAGGCGTTTTCATATAACCGTTTTAAAAACCTAGATTACATTCTAGAAACTGGCACTACTACAGCACGATAAAAGGTCTAATTATGTTATTGATACACTGCCCATTTTGTAAAAATCGTAATGAAACAGAATTTGTTTATGGAGGTCCAGTTGGAGCAAACAGACCAGACCCCAATCTTGTATCAGATGAAGAATGGGTTGACTATTTAACAATGGTCCCAAATCCCATGGGGCCTGTTTATGAAAGATGGTGGCATGCACGAGGATGCGACAAGTGGTTTATAATTTGTCGTGACACGGTTACTCATGAAATTTTGGAGAATCCTAGTGAAGAACCTTAATCGCTTGGAATCGGGAGGTAGAATTGATCGCTCAAAAAGTTTGAGTTTTTCGTTTAATGGAAAACTTTATTATGGTTATGAAGGAGATACTTTGGCATCGGCCATGCTTGCAAACGGTCTACACGTAATAGCCAGAAGTTTCAAATATCATAGACCCAGGGGTATTATAGGATCGGGAGTAGAGGATCCGACTTCTTTGATTGAGCTTTTGGGAGAAGAAGCATCAGGTAACAACTTATGTACAAATGTAAAATTAAAGGAAGGGTTGAAGGCTAAATCAATTAATTGTTGGCCAAGCGTAGATTTTGATGTTGGTGCCGTTGTGCAGTACTTTGCAAAATTTATTCCAGCAGGATTTTACTACAAAACTTTTAAGTGGCCAACTTGGCATTTGTTTGAACCTTTTATAAGAATTGCTGCTGGGCTGGCTAGTGCGCCAAAAGAGCCTCCTAAGAAGGGACATTTTGAGTCAAGAAATGCCCACACAGATTTCTTGATAATTGGCGCAGGCCCTGCTGGTCTTTTGGCAACATTGATGGCTGCTAGATCAGGGGCGAAGGTCTTCTTGGTTGATCAAAATACAGAAGCTGGAGGGAGTTTATTAAGTTTAAATTTAAATATTAACCAGAAGCCAGCTATGGCTTGGGTGGAAAGTACACTTAAAGAAATAGCAAATATGTCAAATGTGACACATTTGCAAAATAGTACTGCTTGGGCTTACAGAGAGCATAATCTTGTTATTGTCAATGAGCGCGAAGTTGAGAATGTCTCGATTATTGAAAGAAGCTGGAGAGTTCGTGCAAAGAACATAATAATCGCTACTGGTGCGATTGAAAGATCTCTTGTTTTCCCGAATAACGATCGACCCGGGGTCATGCTGGCATCAGCGGTTCTAACATTTGTTAATCGTTATTCAGTTAAGCCTAGCGACAATATGGTTCTTTTTACAAATAATGATAGCGTTTATAGTTATATCGAGGATTTGAAGACTGCTGGCATCAACGTTTTAGCTATTGTGGACTCGCGGAAACATATTGCAAGCACTGTTTTAGCCAATGCTCAAAATGTTAGAGTTATCTTAAATTCAATTATAAGGAATGTTAATGGATATAAAAAGGTCAATTCAGTTGTTGTTCAGTCATTAGTCGATAAGGAGTTAGAAACCATTTCATGTGATTTGTTGGCTCACTCAGGCGGGTGGAATCCTATGGTTCATTTACATTCACAATCGCGTGGAACCGTTAAATTCAATGATAGAATTGCATCATTTGTACCAGATCAGTCCATTCAAAATTCAATAAGTATTGGGGCATGTAACGGTACTTTTACCTTAAATGAAATTTTTAATGAAACTAAGTCATTGCTATGTGGTGTATCAGCCCATTCAAAACCATTGGTTTATGAAGGCAAATTAGAATGTAGTAAACAGAGTTATTCTATTGAAGCACTTTGGAGTATTGACCTTTCAAAAGAGAAAAACAAAGCCTTCTTTGATATCCAGAATGATGTAACTCATGATGATATCCAACTTGCACTGACAGAAGGTTATTCAAATATTGAGCATGTTAAGCGTTACACCACTGGCGGTATGGGCTTTGACCAGGGTAAGACAGGGAATGTTAATATCATTGGAATGGTCGCGAAGGAGCAAGGCATAGGTTTGGATGATGTGGGAACGACAACTTTTAGATCACCCTTTGTTCCTGTATCATTTGGCTCAATAAGTGGTGTGAGAGAAGGATCGGTTGTCTTGCCTTTTAGGCACACTCCGATAACAAAGTGGAACCTTGAGAATGGAGCCTTCATGTATGAGGCTGGGGCTCGATGGCGTAGACCAGGATATTTCCCTATAGAGGGGGAGAGTTTTCAAGAAACGGTAAATCGAGAGTGCCATGCCGTTAGAACAAGCGTTGGTGTATATGATGGCTCGCCCCTTGGAAAATTTGAGTTAAAAGGTGAGAACGTTGGGGAGTTTTTGGATCTAATTTATACAAATATTATATCTTCACTTGAGCCAGGAAATGGTAGATATGGACTGATGTTAACAGATGATGGTTTAATATTTGATGACGGTGTTGCTTTTCGGATTGACAAGCATCGTTGGTTCATTTCAACGTCTTCAGGTCATTCAGATGCTGTATACCAGCACATGCTCAAAATTTTAGCTTTTGATCATCCTGAGTGGGATGTAAAAATTACAAATATCACTAACCAGTGGAATAATGCTACGATTTGTGGGCCTCTTGCGAGAAAATTACTAAAGAAATTGGGAACTGATATAGATTGCGATAATGGTTCTTTTCCGTTTATGACCTTTCGTGAAGGTCACATTGCTGACATACCTGCCAGGATTATTAGAGTAAGCTTTACTGGTGAATTGTCATTTGAAATAAATGTTTCTCCACGGAATATGCTTGCTCTATGGGAAAGAATAATTGAAGACGGTGCAGAATTTGGTATACTACCTGTTGGCTCTGAAGCCAGTCACGTATTAAGAGTTGAAAAAGGGTTCTTATCTCTTGGTCATGAGGTTGATGGGACTGTGGATCCATATGATCTTGGTATGGCTTGGCTGATGTCTAAGAAAAAAATTGATTACATTGGTAAACGGTCAGTACATCTACGACGTAGCTTAGGAAGATCCCGAAGAGAATTAGTCGGGTTGCTGCCAAACAATCCTAATGATGCAATTCCAGAGGGTGCACCCATTACGCCTGACGGGAAAAAAGTTGCGACTGAAGGATTCACAACGGCTTGCGTTTGGAGTGTAGTGAATGAGCGATGGGTAGGACTAGCTCTGCTTGAGAATGGTCATATTCGGCATGGAGAAGAGGCTTGTGTGAGGATGAAAGACAAGATTATTAGAGCTAAGATAACTAAGCCCGTATTTCATGATTCGGATGGAATATTATTGAGATCGTAAAATGATATATGATGTGAAGATTCAACGAAAATTTTTAAATGCACTTTTTGACATTAAGGGGTCAATACGTGAAGTCAAATCGTATTTAAAAGAGTATATCAACTCTCTTCCGGTTGAGCCCAATTCTTACATAGCGCAAGGAAATTGGAAAATTCTGTATGTGGGGCCAAATCATTGGATTTTAGTGGCTCCTATAGACGAGGAAGAGGAATTGATTTCTAGCTTGAGACCTCACGATTGCCCTGCTTCTATGAGTATTGTTCTCATTTCCGACACTTTGACATTCTTTTATATCGAGGGTCCCGACGCCTTTGATATCTTGTCGATAGCATCCCCTCTGAATTTAAATATAGATGTTTTTACTCCAAATACTGCCACATTTAGCGAGATTTTTGGACTGAAAGCACTAACTTTTCGTTGCGGTGAGGGATTTCAATTTGCCGTTGATCAAAGTTTTGGTGACATGGTTTCTAACTATCTTGATCTAACACTCGCTAATTAATTTTCTCGATATCAAGTGCCTAGACATAGCTTATTGGCAACCAATGCTAGCATTTCTCCTTTTTTTACAATTCCCCTATTTGAATGCGCTAAAATGATCCCGCTATGTTCAAACTTAAGCTTGATTGATGCCCTCTCTGGTTCTGTTATGTAGTGGAACCAACCTGCTGTTTGACCTTTTGAGATAATATCTCCGGCTTTTACTATTCTATCAAATAACCCAAATGCAGGTGAATAAATCGATGCGTTTGGATTGCTAATCTCAATTTTCTCGAACTTCGATCCTGCCAGAGTATCAGAGCCTTTATAAATCTTCAAATGGTTTAAAATATTAAAAATACCAATTTCAGCCATATTTGTCATGTCGGGGTCAACACCACCTCCACCACCAAGTTCTGCGGCAATCATAGGAATATTAGCGCGATCAGCTGCTGAGTTTAGAGATCTATTGTCATTATTTTTACCTAATAGCCAAATGGTGGATATTCCAAAAGCCTTTGCCAGCTCTAGATTTTTCTGAAATAGCTTACCATTTTGTGATTTATATGCTAACGAACAAGGCATAAAAAATGATGCTTTACCTCCTGAGTGAAGATCGATTATGGCGTCAAAATTTTGCATGAGTTCATTTTCTAAATAGGACGCTAACATTTCTGTTGGGGAACCGTTCGGGTTTCCAGGAAATACTCTATTCATGTTCTTATTATCAAGAGGGTTAGTTCTTCTAGATTGAGTAATCGCATCAAAACTTAAACCTGGTATCAATAATATCTGGCCATTTATTCCACTTACTGAGATCCTTTGAGATACTCTCATTATAGCAGACGGTCCTTCGAACTCATCTCCATGATTTCCACCGACTATTAGTAATTTTTTACCAGTACCATTTTTTATATTTATGATTGGGATTGGATGGTACCCTAAAGGAACGGCATTGTCTGACCAAGGTATCATCAATTCACCAACTTGATGCCCCATTTGTTCTAAATCAATGCTTGATCGTATTCTTGATCTAACTTTACCCATAAATCATGTCCTTCCATGATTAACAATTAGCTTAATTTATCAGCTCTTATTTGCAAACCGATAAAGATAAAGTGTCATTGACGTGTTTGCAAACTAAGTTGTCGGAATTTATACCCTAATTTGACAATAGTTGCATTTAGCTTATCTTTAAATCACAAATATTGAAAAATATGGGGGATAAAAATTGCTCACTTTTAATGGATTTAAGGCAAAACCTATTTCAGGCGCGATGGGTGCAGAGATATTTGATATTGATTTGTCAGGTGAAATTAATTCTGAAACCTGGAGGGAGATACAAGATGCCTTTCATCATTATTTGGTCCTCATTTTTAGGGATCAGGAACTTACTGATCAAGATCAATTCAATTTTTCACAAAGATTTGGGAAAATTATTCCCCACCCATATGTAAAGGGGTTACCAGACATTCCAGAAATCTTTCAAATAATAAGAGAGCCTGGTGAGTCATTTAGTTGGGATGGTTTTTATCATTCTGATCTAATGTTCTTAAAAAAACCGCCTATGGGTGCCACACTATATGCCAAAGAATGTCCCCCCTTTGGTGCCGATACAGCGTTTACTAATATGTATTTAGCCTATGAAACATTATCTGACGGAATGAAATCGCTTTTGAATGATTTAGAAGGCGAAAATGAATCCGGAAACCCTGAAAAATATAGTAACAAGTATCAATCAATGGAAGAGTTGGGTAAAAAAGGGGCCATGGGAGCAGTTCATCCAATGGTCCGTATTCATCCAGTGACAGGTCGGAAGTCTCTATTTAGTACACTTGCTTTTACAAAAAGAATAAAGGGAATGACTGATAGTGAAAGCGCACCAATACTAAATTATTTGTATGAACATTCAATTCAAGCGCATTTAGGATGTAGATTAGAGTGGAAGAAAGGCTCACTGGCTCTCTGGGACAATAGGGTGTGCTTGCATCATGCAGTTGCAGATTATTTTGGTGAAGTTGCGAAACATCGACGTGTCATGCAAAGAGCAACTATTGAAGGTGAAGAGCCGATTTCTATAAAGTCCTCTAATGAAAGAGCTATTCAACAGTACTAATCTTATAAAAGAAATTGTTTCTGCGGTTGATCAAAAACGATTGCCATTCTATTATGTCTGATACTTTAGGGATAAAATATTCTTCAAATAGTGAAAATTTAACTTCTTTTATTTAATTGAAATAATGCAGAATCTAATATTTACTGGCTTAAATAGTCGAGGATATATTGTGCATGATCACTAAAAAACCGATAATCAAATTTCAAAATGTCGATAAGTATTACGGTAACTTTCAAGCTTTAAGCGATATAAGCATTGAAGTTAAGCCTAGCGAACGAATGGTTATTTGCGGCCCTTCGGGTTCGGGTAAATCTACATTGATCAGATGCATAAATGGCTTAGAAAGTCATAACTATGGAAAATTAATTGTAGATGGAGTTGAAATATTTGAAGGATCCAAAGATATAATTAGGCTTCGTCAAGAAATCGGTATGGTTTTCCAGCAGTTTAATTTGTTTCCCCATTTGACCGTTTTAGAAAACTTAACTATTGGGCCGATTAAAGTTCGCAAGGTTTCAAAGACACAAGCAGAGACTATGGCACGCAAATATCTCGATCGAGTCCATATACCAGAACAAGCCGAAAAATATCCATCAGAATTGTCTGGTGGTCAACA
>PACC02000052.1 GCA_002699695.2 Paracoccaceae bacterium
CCAAGTTCTGCCAGAAATTCTGTGTTCACGATATGTTCCAATTTACTCAATTTATAATCTGTGGTTCCGCATGAAATGAAAATTACTTTTGAAGAGGTTTTAACCTGAAAATCATATAGTGATTATATTGGAGAAATAAATCTTTGGAGCGTGCTTTCTCAAACAGCCTATTTTCTAGGCGTAGTCTTTTCCGCTTACTGAGCAATAATTTATAAAGTATATTTAGAAATCCCAAACCTATGGGTCGGGTAATTTTTAAACTACGAATTATTCTATTTATAGCAAAACCAATAGTATTATAAAACTGTTGCTCTAATTCAATTGATGGAGAAACAGCCTTGGTTATTTCTTCCTTATTGATAATCTCAAGTTTTTGTCTCTTGATTTCAGATTCCATACTTGCCAGGGACGGTCCTCCTCCTGGTTTACGGAATATACCAGTGTGCTCTTGTGCTGATCGGAAGCAGTCTGCAATTAATATTTCTCCATTTTTGTTTAATAATTGTGTTGCTTTTTGCAGGGCAATTTTCACTGGGATATATTGGAAACTTTCTGCATAAAGGCATAAATCGAATTTAATATTTTCCTTCGGGTTATAATCTTCAAATGTAGTAGGTTGGATCTCAGCTTTTCCCTTAGTATTTTTTTTTGCATGCTCTGCCAATATAGAACTAGGGATTACTATTGTCACCTGATGACCTAAGTCTATTAAGTACTTGGCTATCTGGCCTGAGCCGCCACCAATATCCAATATTTTTAGTCTTTTATTTATTTTTTGCTTGGGTAAATACTTGAATAAATGCTGCGTATACGCTTCTTGAGCTTTCCCCAAGTTTTCTAAATTTACGTCCAGTCCTTCCCAATATCCATAGTGTAAATGTTCTTTCCCAGTTACAAAACTAACTACTTTGAGAGCTATATCCAAGCCTACTACTCGAGAATTTTCTTGAGATTTTTTATTCTTACGATATGCCGTCATATTAACTTTAAATCCTTTCACGCCACTGTATTAAATTAATAATATTTGACTAACTGAACTGGCCTTGTATTAACCACTTATCGCTAGGAGAGTTTATTCCAAGTTTTTTCTTTGAATTGAATAACCAAAGGTGGGATCCACAAGTTGATTTAACTTGCCAATAATCACGTTCTGAATTTTCATTATCTCTTTTAGTTAACCACCAATCTGATGAAATCCTTTCAGGACCTATTGCTTTTAAAATCTTATATTTTTGACCACCCCAATAAAATAACTTTGGTAGTTTATAATTGTTCAATTTTGGTATTTGTTTTAACATTATTATTGGTTGGGGTTCAAAGAGTATTTTCGGTCTTGGTTTATTCTGCATTGGCCAATTGATCATTTGTAAATTGTGCCGTGGTAATTTGAAAATGTAGCTTTTTTCAGGTATATGACTTTCTCCTGGAGAAAAAATTCTCACTGAATCTTTCCCTAATCTATTTCCTAATTTCTCAATTAATTGGGAAATATCATTATTATCTATTTTTAGAGAAGTAATTTTTTTTTCTTTTAATGTATTAGAATCAAGTAGTTCTTTTTGATTATAAAGTATGGGGTAAGTTTTCGGGGTTTCTACTTTGATATTTTGTATTTCAGGTATATTTTCTTGCTCAAGGAGCTTTTCAATAAATATAGCTACGATATGTGTATGAGAATTAGTGGGTTTAGTTAAATTTATTTTTATTATTTTTTGAAGTTTCTTTTCACTATTGAATATTATATTTATATTCTGGGCAGTCACATGCGAGCTTTTCAATTTAATACATAAGGCTATTATCAATTTTTTGGTCAAACAAATAACTTGCTGTTTAAAACTTGGATACACAAAAAGATCTATTTTTACTTGAAATTTTGGCTTAGATTTCACGATTGGAAGGTATTCATCTTCTTTACCAGTAGCTTTATCAAAGAGATTAGTTACTTCACTATCAAACCGTAGGTATAAATCATTTTTTGGTATTTTTTCCAGCTGGGAAATGGTTTCAATCCCAACATCTGTTAATTTTTTAACCGAACTATAACTAATGCGTAAAGATTTAATTGGTAGATTGAAAATTGAATCTTCAATCAAATTTCCAACCATATCTTTTTTCAGAAAATGGGATTTGGCCCATGCTGCCCCAATAGTATCTGCTATACTAACTTGGGCTGTTATAAGAGAATTTTTTAAAAAAATTTTTATTTTGTCAACGTAAGAACTTTTAAATGTGTGGGATAGATCCAGTATTAGGGTAGAATTTTTAGCTACAGATATTCTAGGTGTAATGCTTGAAAGCCAAAATATTATTTTGTTGAGATAAAGCTTTTTTTTCTTTAGTGGCAAAGCTTTTTTTACAATTAAATTTGGTTCTATTGCTATAGCATCGATTAGTTGGTTCCCTTCAATTAAGTTTGACGAATTACAATTATGGTTTACTTTAAAAATAAATTTTTTTTTCTGGTATGTCCTCAATATACAAACTGGTTTATATTTTAAGTGGGGATTTTCCATCAAAATCAAGTCAATTTCTAAATTAGAAAGCCAGATGGCGATGAAGTATTTTTTGTTCATGTTTTGTTCTATTTAAGTTGGGGGTTTATAATTAAAATTTTAAGAATAAAAAAACTAATTCGTTTCTTTTAGTCTAATTATTATATCAACATTGGTAATTTTAGAATTAACAGGTGGTTCAGGTAAGTTTTTAATCTCCAAGAAGTTCCCGGGTGCATCGGTGAGCTTTCCTGTTTCTTCCCAATAAAAGTGGGAGTGGTTATCAAGTCTAGTATCGAAATAACACCGCACGCCATCCACAATTATTTTGTTGATGAGTCCTGCGTCTGAAAAAGTATGGAGGGTATTATACACTGTAGCTAAGGATACAGGTATCTTTTTTTTCTTTGCTGCTTCAAATAGATCTTCTGCAGTAACGTGCTGATGGCTCTTGTTTCCTATTAGAAGGTTTGCAAGTTCAATTCTTTGTTGAGTAGGTCTTAATCCAACATCATGAAGCCAATTGGTTATAAAAAGATTATCTTGGGCATTCACGTTTATATACCTCCGGAAACCAAAATTTATAACTAAGTTATATTATTTTTTTTTTTTAACATCAATCTTAAATCTTATTTTAACTTACTAATTTCTACCAAAGAAATTTCATTGATTAGTAAATTCTAATTATCACAATAATGATGGTAACTGTTGCACCTAACTTAATAACAGTGATAAGAGTGACTTGGTTAAAAAAAATAAGTTAATGAGAATTGGTTGTACAAATGACTATAGGCTTTGAGGACTTGCTGAAGTGTTCACGTGGAGAAATGTTTGGCATAGGTAATCCACAGTTACCCATGCCCCCAATGCTGATGTTTGACTGTGTTAAAGAAATTTCGGATGACTCTGGTCTACATGGTAAAGGCCATGTGATTGCGGAATTAAAAATTAAACCAGATTTATGGTTTTTTGAGTGTCATTTTGTAGGTGATCCAGTGATGCCAGGTTGTCTTGGTTTAGATGCCTTATGGCAACTTACCGGTTTTAATTTGGGTTGGAGAGGCTTAAAAGGGCGTGGAAGGGCATTAGGGGTCGGAGAGGTTAAATTTAAAGGAATGGTTACTCCAGAAACAAAACTAGTAACTTATGAGTTAAACTTTGTTAGAGTATTAGATAGAAGGCTTAAATTAGGTATATCTGACGGCCAAGTTTTCGCAGATGGTGAAGAAATTTATGTCGCAAAAGGGCTAAGAGTTGGCTTATTTGATAACTAAGCATTTCCCCAAAAGAGAGATCAATATTATATTTCTATTAACCAGGAGATTAAACCAATGCATAGAGTAGTCATAACTGGATTGGGTATTGTATCTTCTATAGGTAACAATGCCGATGAGGTTATTCAATCATTGAAAAAGGGGATTTCTGGGATCACATTTGCCGATGAGTATGAATTTCATGGTTTTAGATCACAGGTCCATGCTAAACCAAAGATAAACCTTGAGGAATCTGTGGATAAGAGACAATTGCGTTTTATGGGTGATGGAGCAGCCTATAATTACATTGCAATGGAGCAGGCCATTAAGGATAGTGGATTGACTGAGAGTGAAGTCTCTAATGAAAGAACAGGGTTAATAATGGGTTCAGGAGGACCCTCAACCAAGAATCTTTTTGCAGCACATCAAATAGTCCTTGAAAAAAGGAGCCCAAAGCGAATGGGGCCTTTTATGGTAACGCGTGGTATGTCTTCAACCAACTCTGCATGTCTTGCCACCCCTTTCAAAATAAAAGGAGTTAATTATTCAATTTCTTCTGCTTGTTCTACATCTGCGCATTGTATTGGTAATGGTTTGGAACAAATACAGCTGGGTAAACAGGATATTGTTTTTGCGGGCGGGGGTGAGGAATTAGATTGGACCTTATCTTGCCTATTTGATGCAATGAGTGCAATGTCCAGCAAATACAATGATGAACCGGAAACTGCTGCTAGAGCTTATGACAAAGATAGAGATGGATTTGTGATTTCGGGTGGGGGAGGCGTATTGGTACTTGAAGAATTCAAGCACGCCAAAGCCAGGGGTGCAAGAATATATGCTGAGATAACTGGATATGGCGCTACTTCGGATGGCCACGACATGGTAGCACCTTCTGGAGAGGGAGGTGAACGTTCAATGCGATTAGCACTATCAACTATAAATGACCGTAAGATTTCTTACATAAATAGTCACGGAACTTCGACCCCAGCTGGGGATGTAGTAGAAGTTGAAGCAATAAGAAAAATTTGTGGAAGCGCAAAAATACCACCGGTTTCATCCACTAAGTCACTTACGGGCCATAGCCTTGGTGCAGCAGGGGTTCATGAAGCTATTTACTCTATACTTATGATGAAATATGGTTTCATTGCTGCTAGTGCAAATGTTTTCAATTTAGATGAATCCTTGGATTCAGAAGAAATAGTTACTCGACGTCAGGATGAGGTTAGCTTTGATACAGTTTTGTCAAATAGCTTTGGTTTTGGAGGAACGAATGCTACTTTGGCTTTTAGCAAATTGATTGATTAATCAAATGGCTATGACAATGCAAAACAAGTGTGGTTTAGTTCTAGGAGTGGCTAATGAAAGATCTATTGCTTGGGGGATAGCAAAAGTTTTGGCAGAAGCTGGAGCAGAGATAGCATTGTCTTATCAAAACGAAAATCTGCTCAAGAGAGTTGGCCCTCTGGCAGAAACCATTGGTTCAAGAATCTGTATGCTTGCTGATGTACAAGATGCAAAGAGTTTAGATGAGCTCTACAAGAAAATTGCTGAAGAGTGGGGAAAATTGGATTTTTTGGTGCATGCACTTGCCTATGCAGATAAAGAAGAATTAACGGGCAGATTTGTGAATTCAACCCGGAGTAACTTTTTGAAATCGATGGATATTTCTTGTTATAGCTTTGTAGATTTGGCTAAGAGATCTATGCCGTTGATGATTGAAGGCGGATCTCTTCTTACTGTAACATATATGGGAGGAAAAAGGGTTACTCCTAACTACAATGTTATGGGTCCTGCTAAAGCTGCCCTTGAATCTTCTGTAAGGTACCTTGCCAATGACATGGGCCCTGACGGCATTAGAGTCAATGCAATAAGCCCAGGGCCTATGAAAACCTTGGCAGGTGCTGCTATAGGTGGAGCAAGGCAAGTCTTTAGAAATACTGAAAAAAATGCGCCTTTGAGGACAAATGCTGATCTAAATGCTGTGGGAAATGCAGCATTATTTTTACTTAGTGATAAAAGTTCATCGACTACTGGAGAAATAATTTATGTAGATGGGGGTTATCATGTAATGGGATTGCCTCAGTTAGAGAACCTATAAGTATTGCCAGACTGTTTATATCTTTTATGTTTATTGTAGCTAACTACAAATTTATCTTGATTTTGGATAGAGGCAAATAAGATGACAAATATAATAGTATTTGATGCATATGGAACTTTGTTTGATGTCAATGCAGCAGCCAGAAATTATGCGAAAAGTAACGATGATGAAAATTTTCTTGGCATTTGGGAAAAACTGTCTTTGTTATGGAGGGAAAAACAAATCAGCTATACTTGGTATTACACAAGTATGGGGCATAAAACGAATTTTTGGAAAGTTACGGAAGATGCTCTGGATTATGCTTTGGATTATTATCAATTGAGTAATTCTCCCAATTTAAGGGATAACCTCTTAAGTCTTTATAAAGAACTAAACCTATTCCCCGAAGTTTTAGAAGTGCTAAAAAAGTTAAAAATGCAAGGTTTTCCTCTAGCTATTCTTTCAAATGGAACTACTGAAATGTTAAATAGCGCGGTACAAAAGGCCAGTATATCGGAATACCTCACCGCAATAATTTCAGCAGAGGATTTGGGCTTTTTTAAACCACATAATGAAATTTATTCTAAGGTCTTAAAGCAGTTCTCTTGCAAACCCACGGAAGTCATTTTTGTTTCTTCTAATGGTTGGGATGCAGTTGGAGGCTCAGCTTTTGGCTTCCATAGTTTGTGGGTAAATAGAAATGGTTTACCCGATGAGAAAATGTTTTGGAGTCCGACTTGGCTTGGAACTGATTTAAATTCTGTGTTGGAAGTAGTATGATTTTTTTCAAAGTAGTTTGAGGACATTTATTTGAGTAATATTCAACTAATAAGATCTGCCAAGAATAAATCGGCCAATAGGGTGGTTGAGACACCGCTTTTGTCAAATGAGAAAGTGAATCAAATTATTGGCAAGAAGGTTTTCATCAAACCAGAGTGTTTACAAGTTACTGGTAGTTTTAAATTCAGAGGAGCATGGTCAGCTTTATCTCATTTTCAAAGTGAAGATAAAGTGTTTAATGGTGTAGTTGCCTACTCATCAGGTAACCACGCACAAGGGATCGCAGCAGCAGCCAAAGCCCACAAAGTTCCTGCAGTAATTATTATGCCCAGGGATGCACCCCGCATTAAAATAGAAAATACTCTTAATTATGGTGCAGAAGTCATTTTTTATGACCGAATGAAGGAGGTCAGGGAAGACATTGGTGAAAAAATTGCAGAGGAAAAAAATCTTCGATTGATACGTCCCTATGATGAGCCATTAGTTATAGCAGGCCAGGGTACATGTGGTTGGGAAATAGCTCTTCAAGCTGAAGCATTAGGTATAAAAGATGCTGAAGTTTTGGTTTGTTGTGGTGGAGGTGGTCTTTCCGCTGGGATAGCATTAGCTCTGGAAGAATTAGCTCCATCATTTTCTGTCAGAACTTGTGAGCCTAAATTTTTTGATGATACTGCGAGATCACTATGTTCTGGAAAAAGGGAAATTAATCAGGAATCAGAGAATTCTATTTGTGATGCTATACTCACTCCAACACCCGGAGAACTGACATTTCCTGTTCTTAAGAAACTTGCAGGAAAAGGGCTTGTAGCCAGTGACGATCAGGTGTTACGCGCTATGAAATGCCTTTATGAAAATTTTAAGTTGGTTGCAGAGCCAGGAGGCGCCGTGGCTTTAGCAGCAGCATTATTTTCTAGCCAAAACCTTAAGAAAGAAAATATCATCGTGGTTGTTAGTGGTGGTAATGTAGATAGTAATTTGTTTGCTCGAGCACTATCTACAGAGTCGATTGACCTATAAGTCTCATTCATTTCCCTAATATTTTTACATTCTTGGGATCATAGGGACTATCTTCAGTTATCACAGCTGGCCACAACTTATTCAGCATTTTGACTTCAACGTGTTGTCCAAAGGTGCAGTATTTTTTTTCTAAATACCCCATAGCTATAGATTTTTTATGAGTGGTGGAATAACCCCCAGATGTTAATCGACCAATCTTTTTACCATTTTTAAATACTGCTTCTCTTCCCCATGGATCACAGTCATTTGGACCTTCAATCAAGAATGTCACACATCCTACCTTAATTTCTCTCGTTGCAAGGGCATCTTTCCCTAGAAAATCTTTTCCCGTATACATGAATTTAGACAGGCCAGCTTCGATCAAGGTAGCATCTCTTCCCAATTCATTCCCAAATGCCCTATAACTCTTTTCTTGGCGGAGCCAATTTTGTGCTCTTGCTCCAACAAGTTTTAGGTTGAATTCTTTTCCTGCATCTAAAAGCAATTCAAAGAGATTATTTTGAAACTCTACAGGATGATGTATTTCCCAACCTAGTTCCCCAGTATAAGCAACCCTAATGGCTAGAGTTGGTACCATACCCAGCTCTATATTTTTACATGAAAGCCACGGAAAACTTTCGTTTGACAATAGTTTTTTGGGGTCTGACGCTGTCACGATTTTTTGAAGTAACTCTCTTGATTTTGGTCCGGCAATGGAAAATGCTCCAAATTGGCTAGTAACATCCTGAATTTCGATGTAGCCAAATTCTTCCATTTTATCTTGTGCATTCTTAATCAAATAATCTTGATCATAGTCAGTCAGCGCTCCTGCAGAAATCAGATAATATTCTTCAGAATTTTTTCGAACTATCGTATATTCGGATCTAACAGTGCCAGTAGGGGTAAGAGCGTAGGTTAAATTTATTCTATTAACTCTAGGTAGCTTATTACATGTGAACCAATCTAAAAATCGAGTAGCTCCAGGACCCTTTATGATATGTTTGGTAAAAGCAGATATATCAATTAGGCCAACATTCTTCCTTATAGCCTCCGCTTCAGATTTTGTATAGCTCCACCATTTCCCGCGTCTAAAACTTCTTGATTCTTTATCACTGAAATTATTGAGGGCAAAATAATTAGGTCTTTCCCATCCATTAACCTGACCAAATTGGGCGCCAAGCCCTTTAAGCTTTTCATAACTTGGAAAAGTCCTCAAGGGGCGGCATGCAGGTCTTTCTTCATCAGGGTGATGTAGAATATAGACATGCTCATAACATTCTTCATTTTTATGGGCAGTATATTCTGTAGTAATCCATGAACCATACCGTTTAGGATCTAAGCTTGTCATGTCAATCTCGGCTTCACCATTAACCATCATTTGTGCTAGGTAATAGCCAGCCCCTCCAGCTGCAGTAATTCCAAAAGAAAAACCTTCAGCCAACCACAAGTTTCTTAATCCGTGAGCAGGTCCCAGAAGTGGATTCCCATCTGGAGTATAACAAATTGGACCATTAAAGTCGTCCTTTAGCCCCAATGTTTCGCTGCTTGGAATACGTTTAATAAAGGATAGGTATTCGTTCTCAATTCTATCTAAATCCAGAGGAAATAGATCGGCTCTGAACCCCTCTGGCACTTCATGTATGAATCTTGCGGGGGCATTTTTTTCATATGGTCCTAAGATCCATCCACCCCGTTCTTCTCTTACATACCATTTCGCATCGGCATCCCTCAAAACTGGATGTTCTTCACGAATCTTTCTATATTCAATAAGTTTAGGGTCTTCTTCTGTCACTACATATTGATGCTCTACGGGTATGGCTGCTATTTTGCTATTTAGAAGCTTTGCAGTGTTTTGAACATGGTTCCCCGTAGCCGTTACGACATGCTCAGCAAAAAAATCAATTTTTTCTTCTGTAGGCACTAAATTACCACCTTTTTCAATCATCCTTGAGCAGGAGACAACCCATTCTTTCCCGTTCCAATTATAAGAATTGGCCTGCAATTTTCTTTCAATTCTGACACCATCTGATCGAGCACTTTTTGCGATAGTCTGAGTAAGATCAGCTGGATTTATATAACCATCAGTAGGATGAAAAATTGCTCCTCTTAAGTCTTCCGTGCTTACTAAAGGCCATCGTTCTTTTATTTCTGCAGGAGTTTTCCATTCGTAAGGGATCTCTACTGTATCAGCAGTAGAACTATAGAGCATAAATTCATCCATTCG
>PACC02000096.1 GCA_002699695.2 Paracoccaceae bacterium
ATGTCTGACTATGTTTGGCATGGTGATGTTTCAACTAAAAACTACATATATGATGGCATCAAGTAAAATGCTTTTGACTATACTGAGAGGCAAAGTAGGATAGGCAAAACATGGGCGGTGTGAAAATAAATCACATTCTATCACTTCCCGTCCATTCAAATTGTGTTTCAGGAATGCCATCTCCTCCCCTTTCCTTAAAGTTTATAGGAGTAAATCCCTCACGAAGATAGAACCTATGGGCATTCTTATTTTCCGAATGGGACCAAAGGTTAATACATTGATATCTGCCTTTAATCTTGTCTATAAGAGCTTTACCAAAACCCTTCCCATGTATTTTAGTATATAGAGCAGTCACTTGAGACAATTCTACATTGAATGAAAGGTAACCTATTATGGGTCGGCCCAATACCCAAACTTCTCTCTGTGGAATGGCCTCTTTAATCATTGCAGTCAGTTCAGATTGAGAGTGTAGGCATGGCATCCAATCCGTATTATGTATCCATGTACTAACAATTTCAGCACATTTTTCTGCATCCTCGATCACTCCGGCGCGAATAATAATATCCTTCATCACTTCCTCGACTTGCTACAGCATGATAACACAAAATTTTCTACTTCAAATAACAGCTTTGCATCCGTCCCAACCGAAATACATGACTTGTGCTAAACGCTTGGGTCAGATTGCTTTTTTTATTACTGTTATAATTTTTTTTAAAAAATGGGATTACACCAGATAACAAGTATTTCTGTAAAGTAGTTGATTTTTATTTATAATTTTCAATGTATAGTTTGACAAATGATATTTTCAAATATCAAGTGCGACTCAAAAAAATAAATAAAATGCAAGATAATACAAATATTAAAGGTGGATTATTTATAGCACTAGGAATGCTATTATTAGCTATTGCAGACAACTATATTCGTTTTGTTACAGAAACAATTGGACTGTGGCAGTTTCACCTTTCACGAAGTTTAATTGCTATACCTATCTTAATATTTGCGGTCATGCTTCAAGGGGGGAGAATTTTTCCCCAGCATTTTAAACTGGTATTTCTAAGGACTTTACTGATGGTTTTTGCTATGCTCATATACTTTGGTTGCTTAGCATTTTTTCCAATTTCACAAGTTGCGGCTGGACTTTTCACGTCCCCTATATTCGTCATTATTTTTTCAATACTTCTTCTTCGAGAAAATGTTTATATCTCTAGGGTATTTGCTGTTTTGATAGGAAGCCTTGGGACATTTTTAGCTTTAAGCCTAAACTTTTATGATTTCTCAATTCTCAGTTTGTTTCCAATTACTGCCGGAGTATTCTACGCTTTAGCCTCGATAACAACACGCCTATGGTGTCGTGAAGAAGACGCCAGATCATTAATGTTCATGTTTTTCTTTGGAATTGGGTTTGTTTCATTTATTATGATTTTCTTAATAGAACTTAACCAGGTATTTCAGTTATACTCTCTTCCCAATACCTTTATAACTTCCCCCCTTCAAACCTACAGTTTAAATGACCTTGCGATAATCTTCATGCATGCATTACTATCTGTTATAGGAGGCATACTTATAACTCTTGGTTATCAAAAAGGCATTACTAGTTTTGTGGCTGTGTTTGAATATTCTTTTCTATTCTTTGTAACCTTCTGGGCATATCTGCTTTTCTCGGATCAAATCTCTATGTCCATGCTTTTAGGAATGTCATTAATCATACTATCCGGTCTCGTTATTTCCAATTCAAAAGATCGAAATAAAATGCATTAGCAGGTCTGAATTTTAATTAGAACAATGGTTTCCAGGCGACCATTTACCTCATCACATCATTTACTAGATCTAAGAAAAAAAGGGGGCTATCTTGGTCAATACCATCCTCAAAATTTATATTCTAAGATCCTGTGTTTTCAAAGCGAACATTTTTCTAAAATTTAAAAAGTGAAAGACATTTTGTTTGGTTCTGCAAAATTATTGAAAGTTGAAGTACTTTAATCTTGAAGGATCAATTAGTTTTTATATTGCGTAAAATTCTTTTGGTTTCGATTTGAAATATGCTCTCCAGCCGTTATTTTTTTATAATTCTTAGACCCGCCACTAAAATCTGCGGGATTGATGATAGTTTTACTGGATGGATCACAAAACACAGGAATAGAATAACGGGCTGTTTTGTTACGGTTGATAACCCTGTGCTTCGTTGAAACAAGATACCCATTGGTCCAACGCTCCAAAAGATCTCCAATATTGCAGACAAAACTACCTTCAATGGGTTGAGCCTCTATCCATTGACCTGATTGATTGAGTACTTGCAAACCGCCCTGCATGTCTTGCAAAAGAAAAGTTAAGACACCAAAATCAGTATGGGCTGCAGCCCCGAAGCGTTCTTGTTGTTCATCCTCTTTACTCATCGGCGGATAATAAACTAACTGTCCACGCCCAAGTGGTTTTTCATATGCTTTTACAAAGAAATCCTTAGGCTTCCCAAGTCCATATGCAAGCGCACTCATGATCAATCGCCCTAGGGACATGACAGCATGATAGTATGGGATAAGATCGCGACGCAAGAATGGAGCTACTTCATCTGGCCATTGATTTGGGAAAACCATTGGAACACCTGCCCGCACATCAGGATCATTGGCCTTAACATCCCAACCCCAGAAAAAGACTTCTTTGGCGTCATGAGTTTTTGAACCTTCAAGCTGTGCCATGCCTTGCCCCATCCATCCTCGTTGATTCTTGTCCACTGAAACAGTAGATTTTTTTGATATAGGCAAATTGAAAAACCGCTTTGACGAGGCAAAAGCTTGCTCAATTAGTTTAGGAGAGATTTTGTGCCCCGTAATATAGAAGAAACCAACGGTTTTAGCTGTTTCAACTAACTTCTCAGCAATTTGCAAAAAGCCTCTATCTGTTTCTATTGCCGAAATATCGACAACTGGGATTTGATCAAAGTCGATTAATCTGGCAGAAGCAAATTTAGAGCTTGTCATTAAATATTCCTCAAAGTCTATTCCACCGCCATCACTTACCAGTTGATCTATTGGCCGATTAAATTTTGTATTTAACTATAATCTGCTTAATTTAGATAGTAATATTAACAATCTTTCGAAATAAAATAGGGGGAATTAATATGGCTTGGATTAAGACTATTCCATACAGTGAATCTAGTGGACACCTGAGAAACCTTTATGATCGAGTAAAAGGACCTAACGATAATGTAGATAATATCATGATGGCCCACTCCTTAAGACCACATACGATGGAAGGCCATATGGCAATCTACAAATATGTTCTTCATCACAAAAATAATACGATTCCAAAATGGTTTCTGGAAACATTAGGTGTTTGGGTAAGTCACTTAAATAATTGCAGTTATTGCCTGGACCATCATTTTGCGGGATTAAAACGATTACTTGCTGACGATCAAAGGTCCCAATCCATCAAAACTGCCATTGAAGAAAATAATATTCCGATTGCCCCTTTAGATGAAAAGCAAAAACTAGCAATGTCTTATGCTAAGATCCTGAATGATAGTCCCTCTTCATTGACCAGAAGGAATATAACAGACCTAAGAAATGCAGGGTTTGAAGATGGTGAAATTTTAGAAATAAATCAAGTTTGTGCTTACTTTTCATATGCAAATCGTACAGTACTAGGCTTAGGTTGTTCAACAGCTGGTGATATAATCGGTCTTTCACCTAACAATTCTGAAGACCCTGATGATTGGTCACACAGTTAGTTTTCTTTTGAATATCCTTATGTCCTCTATTAATAGCTGTAGCTCTTCCATAGCAGCAAAATCCCCCCCCTTGGCATTATTGTCCATTGCTAAACATTATAAAGCTTTTCAACATAGGTTCGTGGAGGGCATAAGAGAAGCTCAGCGGAAAACAATGCACAACCGGTAGGAACTGTGCTTAATTAAGCTGAATGAATGTTACTATAAAGCCAGCAAATATAAAAAGCAGACGAGAAATTTTTCTTTGACTTCCGATTATGCCTCTACTCAACAAGGCTAACCCTATAGCAATTTGAATAGCTATTAGAACACTTTCAAATGGAGAAGATCCAAAATCAATAAGAATAGGATGACGAACCATAGCTAGCGGAACAATATAAAGCCCCATACCGAGCGTCATAGCGCTCCCGGCGACTTTTAACCAATTTTCTCCCACCATACTGGCTGCAATAAAAACACCCCCACAAACTGGAGGTGTTATGGTTGAAAGCAACGCAAACCAAAAGACAAATAAATGCACCAATAAAGGCTTTAAACCTAAGTCAATTAAAGCTGGACCTGCAACAGATACACAAATCACGTATGCTGCTGTCGTCGGAACTTCCATACCTAGAATTATGCAAGCCAAAGCTGTCAGAATCAAAGCCAACCACAAATTTTCACCAGATAAGGTAAGAATTGTAGATGTAACTTTAATACCTAATCCTGTAATTCCAAGAACTCCTACAATTAGCGAAGCACAAAGAATAATCGACGCTATAGTTGCTACTTGCTGGCCAGAAAAAACAGCAGCATGTGCCAATCTCGATCTTGTTTTTCTCCAGTCGAATCTAAGATTTATGTCTACAAATAGCAAAAAGCTAGCAGATAAAATTGCTATGGCGGCAGAAAATTGTGGGGTGTACCCAAGATACATAAAGGTCAGGAGAACTGCAAATGGAATAAAGAAAAATAAAGATGTCTTAATGACTATTGCTACCTCAGGTAACATTTGATCATCGTATGGCTTCAAATCGTGAAGTCTAGCATATCTATTTACACCAAACCAAATTGTGACAAAATATAAAAATGCCGGTATAAGTGCCGCTAAGATAATTTGATTATAAGGTATCCCAGTTAACTCAACCATAACGAATGCGCCAGCGCCCATCAATGGAGGCATAATCTGACCACCTGTCGAAGCAACTGCTTCCACTGCTCCGGCTATGCGTTTTGGATATCCAAGCCTTCTCATAGCGGGTAAAGTCACCATTCCTGTGGATGCAACATTTGCAGAAGCAGAACCAGAAATTGAACCAAAAAGGGCCGAAGAAATCACAGAAACTTTTGCCGCCCCTCCAGTGAGCCTCCCTGCAGCTGCTATTGCAATATTCATGAAGCCTTGGCCTGCTTCGCCTGCATTTAACACTGCTCCAAATATTACAAAAACGGCAACAATCGAAACTGAAACTCCAGTTAATTTTCCCCATAAACCACCTTCAGTAATAATCAAAGTTCCCAGAAAGCTATTGACTGGAATGCCAGCGTGTCCAAATTCCCCTGGTACTTTATGACCAATTAAGCCATAAATGAGAAATAGCAATGCAATCACTGGTAGTGGCCATCCCACCGTTCGCCGCGCCATCTCTAAAGTGATTAAAATCAATAGACCTGATATCAGGATTTGCTCCCAACCACTTATAAAGCCATATTGCTCTGACAATAACGGTTCATTTGTAGCAATATAAAGGCAGCTCAAAATACCTAAACTCGTCAATATAAAGCCCAGATATCGCTGAATTTCATTTTTAGCAAGAAAGATAAATATCCAAGGCAGTGCCAAAGCCATGTGCATAGGCCGAGCTATTAAACTAGGAACTAGACCGGAAAAAATTAACCAAATGTGAAAAAAAATAGATAGAAGTCCAAGCCCAATCCATAATGGATGCTGATTTCTGACCATGTATAATTCACCAATGTCAATGGGCGACTGAAAGTCGCCCACTTATCTTTTTTTATTGGTTAGTGATGTGCTTCAAGCTTAGCGCCTACCTCTTGATAGTATCGCTTGGCTCCCGGATGAATGTCAGTTAGAATATTGTTCAACATTGCCAAAGAAACTCCATCCCACCACTTTGCAGCCTCTCCAAGTGCATTCTTGTTTTCCCAGTAAGTCTTTGTGAGCATATATGCAGTGTCATCATCCATGTCTGTTGTCGTAAAAGCTACGACCGGAAGTGAAGTTGTTATTATATCTTCATCCTGTCCAGCATAAGTCCCTGCCGGGATAATGAGACGCGTACGCTTGGACATCTTGACCTGATCGTCATTCAATGAAATGACATTTGCTCCGGCAGAAGCAGCTGCTTCAATGACGTTAGGGGCAGGGAATGACCCAGCTGTAACAAAACCATCAATCTGACCATTTTTTAGGGCAGGAACTGCATTAGATAGCTCCACTTCAGCCAATTTAACTTTGCCTTCAAGGCCAAAGAGTTTCAGGTATTTTGCACCTTCTTTAGCCCCAAAAGAACCTTTCCCAAGAAGGATAGTTTTTCCTTCCATGTCAGCAAAACTGTTGACCCCAGAAGCTTTAGACATAACAAAATGCATTGTCAAAGAAGGTATTGGGAATAGCGCTTTAACTGCATCAAAGCGAGGATTTGATTTATCTTTAAACATCGCACTACCACTACGCGCCAATTTGATAAGCACAGGTGGAGTAGTAAACACATAATTGTTCGTTCTACCGATGGCTTCCATTACGTTTTGAACTGAGCCCTGGCTTTCTTCTACAGTAACAATCATATTACCGCCGGAACCTTTTTTCATCGCCTCTGCAATTTCCACTGCCATTTGGTAATAAGATGATGTCGATTTTGCAGACTTGTATGTAATTCTTGTCTCGGCAACTGTAGTACTCAGAAGCCCAGTAGCAAGAAAAATGCCCATAGCTATATTAAGTAACTTCATATTATTCTCCTATTTATATTATTCCAGCTGTTACCACAAATTTACATAAATTATCTGATTTGGAAAGATTAGATTTGTGCACCTTTTTAAATTTAGGTCTAATCATTTGAACAAACTATTTTAATCTTAGTGTGCTAAAAAGGCTTTGTGGGTTTAGTTCAAATTTCCAAATTTTTCAAACTTATTTTAAGAAGAAAAATTAGGGAAATAAAAATAACAACATAACTTGTGTCCAGAAAAAATATAGAAGCAGACTGATTGCTGCCTCTTTTGTTTAATCAATAATCATGCTAATCCGGTTATGTAGTGGTGTTCAACGTAAGCAAGAAAATAGTGGTATGCTAAATGTAAAAATGAAATTAATAAATAGTCTATGCTGTTTGAGCATTATTGGGCTACTGGCAGGCTGTGGCGGAAGTGGCACAACAAATGGGGGGTGCGGACTGACATGCTTTGCCACTATAAAAACATATCCCTCAGGTACATTAGTTTTGACTGCGGAAGACACAGATGCCGTTTCCAACCCCCAAAACGCTGTAGCTGCTCACGAAAATATAGAAGCAGTTAAGGAAATTTGGGACGAAACTGCAACCACAGAGTTAACCGTCACATCTAATGACGGAGTGTTTTTTACAATAACAGAAACAGGAGCGTCTACGACTGGGCAAACTTTTGAAAATGCTTACAGCGGTTACTTTCTAGATGCAAATCAAGTTGATTTTGTGTCCATGGCTGAAGGAACAATTGATGGTGACTATGGTGTTATTAGCGGCGGCGCCAAGATGACTGGAGTGCCATCGGGAACTTTTACTTATCAAGGAAAGTCAATCATTGCTACGGAGGGATCAACTCAGGGATTTATTGTACTTAATAATGAATCGGGCACTTCATCAATGACTGCAAATTTTTCAAATAATACTGGTTCGCTACAAACAAATACCAGTACTTATTCTTATAATGAAAACAATATTGTAATTAACCCGTCAGATGGTTCATTCTCTGGCAGTACTGGAACTATTGGCGTAACCGGAGGAACGACGGAAACGGCTAACGTAAAGGGCTATTTTTCTGGAACCAATGCCGCTGGGATGCATGGAATTGCCTATAGTGCGGGAAATGAGGATACCTTTGTAAGTACTTTCATAGGTACAAAACAATAACTGATCTTCCAAGATTTTAAATAGGTTTAGGCTCAATTTTAAAGATTTCATTAAAAGCTCCGAGTAGGAAATGAAACCTCTATGTGTGGCCCATTATAACTAAAGGAACTAATGGAAGACACATTTCTGGTATACCCTATAGACGTATTGAATGTGCTATGGATGGGATATGTAAGGGATATCTTCTGTGTGATATCCTTCCTGCCCATTCCTAGAAATTTTCCACCATCATAAAGAGTTTGGTTTAAAGAAAACCTTAGAGGTCTTTTCTTTACGTGTTTGCTTATAGTTGTCCCTAATGAATAATTTAAAGAAATTAAATCTGCAACTGGTTCCCCAGCAGTTATAGAAAAGTTTGTCTTAAAACCATTTGGCAATAAAGAATTTAATGCGAACGTCCCCTGCATTTGCTGATATTCATCAGACATGAATCTTTTTAATGTCAACGAACCTTCATTAAAGGTTTTTTCTACCCTAAATAATCTTGTAAATGATGCTGAGAGGCTTTTACTAATTACATCTGAGAATTGCCTCTTATTATGTTTCCAGTTGGCACAAGCATCAAAAAAGTACCATTCTTTAACATAGTTTCTTGAACATGCATTGATGGATTCATTTCTTATGGTTAACCATTCATGAGTTGGAGCAGCAGCCAAAGACGCATTAACATTAAAGTCAAGATATTTCCCTCGGCCATAGATTTTTTTCATCCCTAAGAAGATTCCTCCTCCAAAAATTAATCCTGATTTTGCATTCGCTTCTTCCTCTCCTACAAAGATGAAATCCCCTACTTGAATAGTCTGACTTAAATTACCGCCATTGATATTGTCTGAATAGGCAAGTATTGGATAAATGCCTTTTTCAAGTGCAACAGTGTAGTTTTGTTCTTGACCTGAGCTAAAACTCTTAAATCCTAGGGACCTTGATTTAATATTGAATTGTATCACATCTTGAACTGGTACAATTTTATTGTTTAATAGCTTCTCAGATAGAAAATACAACTCAAGTCTTTCTGAACCAGTGGCAAATGAACAGAAAGATACACTTATCAAAAACAAGAGTAAGTCAGGTAACTTATTTCCCAAACTTAAATGATTTAGAAGGCTATTGATCATTCGTGTCATCATACTAATCATATTCCCAATACCAAATGATGACCTAACATTTTCTAGATAAAAAGATCAAACTTATTTCCACAATGACACACGCATGATGTGTAGGACAGGCAATTACATTCGATCCTTAGAAATGGAAATGTGAACAGCTGAACTAACCTGGGTAGCTTTTTTTGGACTAGAGGAAAATCATGTAAAGTAATATGAACTTTTTCCCCTCAATATGCTAATAATAGAGTTTAAATCAATGAAAGGACTACAGAATGGCACTTCTGGCAATGTGTATGCCCATATTACCTGGGAAAAAAGATAAATGGTTAAAAATGATGGAAGAGCTTCATAAAGAACCGATGAAAAGCAATTTTGATAAATCCAGAGAGGATGCCGGCGTCTATGAAAGAACTTTTTTACAAGAGACACCAAATGGTGATTTTGTAATTTTAACTTTCGAGGGCGATGACCCGTATGCAAGCTTTGGCAAAATCATGTCTGGAATGGATAAAGAGTTTGCTGAATTTGCTCAGGATGTTCACGGTCTTGACCCCAAAGGCCCACCACCTGAACTACCTAAAGTGGTATATACTAGTAGGTAATTTTTAGCCTAATTCAGAAAAAATGTCAGCTGGGGCAGTTGCCAGGATTAGGGTATGGTTTTGTAATATTGGGTACTATAGCTTTCCTTTACTCCATATTCTATACTCCATATGACAAGAATCTTTGATTAGATTCCAAACTTCTCTTAATGAGGTTCCTATCTGCTATTAGTACCGGTTAGAAGGCCTGTAAGGAAATGCTCATTTCCCAAAACTCAAATATCATGGACAATTCAGTTTTGTTTCTTATATACAATTTATACAGTAATCACCTTAAAATATGAGTTAGTTAATGGACTACGGAATACTTTTTCTTCCAGCTGCGCTTTTCCCAGCAATACCTTTGATGATGATTAACTATGCAAATAGATATAGTTCTTTGTCTACTTTGGTTAGAAAAATTCACGACGACTTGATTGAAAATAGAAGTTCCAAAGGTGAGTTATATGTTAAAAGGTATCTTGAGCAAATTTATATTCTTAGAAAACGTCTCCTGCTAAACAGGACATTTCAAACGCTTGGGGCTACTAGCTTTTTCATTAATCTAATTTCATTCTTCTTTGGTTTGAGGCTAATAACTAAAACACCTGATCCAAGCATGGTAACTATGTTTATTTATTTTTATGTGGCTGCCCTCATAATTTTTGCGATTTCAATAGCTTTATTTATTGTTGAACTTCAATTAGCCGCAACCGCATTGAATAAACATATAGAAGACCTTGAAGAACTCTGAGAGATTTTGGGAGAATGAGTCAAAAAGATTAGCAAGTGCTATTTCCCAAAGAAAACATATGAGCGGCGGTGCTTACTTGAATAATGAGTTTGGTTTTTACAACAAGGACTATCCTAATTTCACCACAACAAATCTGGTCTCTAGATATATATATTCATCCTAAACTGGGAACCTGACATGTACCTACTCGGAAGATAATTTTCAAATTGCAACCAACTGATTAAACCTAAAAGGAGAAAGCAGCCAAATTTGCATCTACTCATTAAGCTGTATTATTTGTCTAATAATGATAAAATAGGGACTCGGAAAATCCTAGTTATTAAAGATAATTATTCTAGTGCATTCTTGGATGTCATCTGACATACTACGGGGAGACGTTGAGTTCACCTAATATACTTTAGTACTGCCCTTGGGAGGAATAATATGTCCTTTTTTTCTGGTAAATGTCTATGTGGCAAGATTACCTACAAATGTGACGCCGAACCCAAAGCAATATTCAACTGCCACTGTGAAGATTGTCGCCGGGCCACGGGTTCAGTTTTTGGTACAAACTTATTTGTTCCTGAGGAAAAAGTTGAAATTTTTGGCGAAGTTTCTTCTTACTGCCATACTTCTGATAGCGGAAGTACCATGACAAAGTTCTTTTGTAATAACTGCGGTTCTTTACTATTTGGTAAGAACAGTGCAAAAATTAATGTGCTTTCGATTAGAGCAGGGACGGTAGACCAAATCGATTTAATTAAACCAGCGGTGAACATATTTATGGATAGTAAGATTCCGTCCACAAGTATAGATAAAAACCTAAAGCAAGCATCTAAGATGCCATCCTAAAAGGATCAAACTAAGCAAGTATGATAACCCTCTGAGAAGCTCTATCGAAGCTTTTTTATTGTTTAATGATTGGCCGTACTTACTTGGATGAGAGTTTTTTTGCCATTTGCTCCTTCTGATAATCAAAGTGACAATATTAATAATTCCAAATCCTAAAGTAAGTGTGCACTAGAAGATATGGAATGAGGCTAGATAACATGTTTTGAATTCAAACACTGATATAGCCCTGAGACAAATGAAACTAATAATTTTTCAGAGTAGTAGTTTTAGGTGTTTTCCATCCGAGGAAGAAACCACACCATTAGTCCCGCAAGCGGCATGAAAGAGCATATGAAATACACCATTTCGATACCATATTTCTCAATGAGTAACCCTAGAAATCCTGCTGCAATACCACCAAGCCCAAAGTTCAATCCATAAAATAACCCGCCGATCAATCCGATCCTGTTGGGCAAAAGATCAATCGCATAAATTAAAATTGCTGCAAAGGCACTAGCCATTATTATGTTGATTATAATCGTTAATATACCAGTCCAAAATAAATCTGCGTAAGGTAAAATTAAAGTGAATGGCAATGGCCCTAGCACTGAAATCCAAATAATCCAGTAACGTCCTATTCGATCACCGAGGACACCACCTATTAATACACCTACTGTTGCTGGAATAAGAAAAACAAATAGCATGAATTGTGATTTAGGAATAGAAAGGTCAAAATGTTCAATAAGATAAAATGTATAAAATGAGCGAAAGCTTTCCACGTAAACATTTTTGGTAAACATTAAAAATATTAAGATAAAAAGAACCACACCAATAGTAAAAGGTGCGTAACTCGGTATTCCAGATTCAATATTACGACGTTCCTGCATTGCGGAAAACTCAGTGCTAATCTGGCGCTGTTTACTGCCAATCCACATTAAAAGACTCATGGCCAAAAGGGCTAGTACCGCAAACCATGCCAGACTAGATAACCCCCATGGTACTATTATTATGGCAGCAAATATTGGTCCAAGAGCTCCACCCGTCTGCCCGCCAACCTGAAAAATACCCTGTGCAAACCCCTGACGTCTTCCTGCAGCATAACGAGCCATTCGGGTCGCCTCTGGATGAAAAATTGATGAGCCTATACCTATTAATGCAACTGAGACAAGGATCGATTCATAGCTCTGTGCGAAGGCAAGGCTAATTAGACCAGAGAAAGTGAACATCATTCCGACTACGGGGGAATAAGGGGCGGCATGTCTATCAGCTATCATTCCTATCAGGGGCTGCAACAAAGAAGCAGCGATCTGGAAAGTTAAAGTAATCATACCTACTTGAACAAAATCTAACGAGTACTTTGTCTTTAAAATTGGATAAGAAGCAGGGATCAAAGATTGCATCAAATCGTTCAAGAGATGCGTTGAACTCAAGATTAGCAGGACTGAAAAATAAGTTTTAGAACGAATTGAGGTTGCCATACCAGTACTTTTTCAACCTCTAGATATAACGTTACAATAGCGCCCATTTATCAGTTAACTGTAATTTTCTCAACGTTAATTCTTAAAACTTCTCGAGATGTTCCAGCTCCTAAAAATATTACAATAACTATTCCTTCGCCTGCCTACTATGATTCTCTGTATAACTCCAGAAAGCCTCAGCTTTAGACACTAGCGTCATTTTAATACCAGTCTTTCTATCCATGCACCTACTTCTAGCGTTTCTAGGTGTATTCATGATTAGGCGGAATGAGTAGAAATACGTCCAGCTTTCATGGAGCAAGGTATTTTTTTGAGCGGCCTTGTGCCCTATTATCTTATGCTCCATCTCATTTTTTTGTATGCTCAAGCATGCTTTAATTCTATAATGAGTGGGTCCTCTGCTAGCAAACGACGTCCAATGAGTGCCAGTATAGAGGTTACTAAATAAAAATAATGTCTAAAAACATGAACAAAGGAGAAGCTTATGAAGATGTTAGTAACTGTTAATATTTCTAAAGGTTTTGCCCGCTGGAAGGAAATGGCAAAAAGCTTAAATCCTGAAATGGAAAAAGTTGGTGTGAAAATGGTTTGGGCTGGAACAAATCCAGATGAAAGTCAAATTTTCATGGTAGTCCACATGCAAGATGCGTCTCAAATGAAAACTTTTGGGGAAAGACCAGATGTTGTCAAAGCTCGTACTGAAGCTGGTGCTGACGTTGCAAGTACTACTGTGATTTCTCCCATAGGTGAAGATTGGATACCTAGCTAACGAAATTGATAGCAAACTTAAGAAAGAGGGAAAAAAGAAATGTATATGGTAACTACAACATGGCGACATGATAAGCCTATAGACAAGGGAAATATGCGCGAAATTCTATCTGGATTAAAAGATAGAAATAATAGTAATGATGTGATTGATGTCATGTGGTTTGAAATCGATGATGTCACACATGGCTCTGTATTAATATATTCCTCTAAAGAGGCTTGGGAAAAAGATGTGCAAGCAAGAAACAATAATCGTGAAGATAGTGGTCTAAAAATGCTTAGAGAAGAAACAGGAGAAACTTTTGCTATAATGAGTGAACTTTAAAAAAAACTCTAATAAGCTTAACAAGCAACACAATACTGTGTGGACTATCGCGAGGGATACAGGACAATAGCCTACCCCGATTCCTCTTTGTTTCTCCTTGACCACCAATGCTCCTGCATGAACATGAGAAGCTTCAGGAAAGTAATGTTTGTTGTTCTGAGAGCTCGGGATCTAAGAATAGATATCTATATAGAATCATATTACCAAAAACTTCACCCAGAAATTTAGAAATAAAAGTTGTAGCTAAAAGCTCCCAAAACCTTGCTTCAATCTCAAAAGTTATAACAAAAGTTCAAATACCACTAAAAGCTTTAGAATCCTTTAATCCATTCATCGTTGACTTGGGCAAATCATACTACGCCGTCCACTCATATATTCATCGATAATATCATGCATTTTGTAAGCGCCAAAACTTGGTCCATGCCCAGCATGAATTGTTTCTATAGGAAACTCTTTGAGTCGGCTCAGGCTTTCTTTGAATATTTCAGGCATAGAATGGTATAGATGATCATAAAGGACCCCATCGTAAAGTGTATCCCCTGTGAACATAATCCCGGTCTTCTCTTCCCATATCGCGATTGATCCCGGGGAATGTCCTGGAAAGTGTACTATCTTAAAACACCTATTGCCTAGATCAATCACATCTCCTTCCTCGACCAAGTTTGTTATTGGGGCTGGGTTCATGCACCAACTCTCTAGATCAAAGCCGTGATAAGGCTCCTCCAATAAATGCTCTGGCCTTATTAGATCTGCGACCGTCGATTTTCGTGTGGGATTAGTGAAAATATCCTGCTCTGCTGGATGTCCTGATCTTATTTCGAACTGGTTTAACCCTCCAGCGTGATCATGGTGACTATGAGTGCATAGTGCAATTATTGGTCTTTCGGAAATCTGGAAGATATGATCGGCAATTGGCCACAAACCGAGACCTGTATCAATGATTAAGTCCCTTTCATGTCCACGAATGTGCCAGATGTTACATCTCCAGTCTTCCGATACCTTAGATTCCAATATCAGTGCTATTTCATTTGGTAAATTTTTGTAACTATAATAACCGTTATTTTTTGCCATTTTGAGTATGTCCCAATTATTTTGACTAGCTATAAGAAAATAGAATATTAGATCAAAAAAAACTAGACTGGCGAAACTTTCCTCACCAAAATCCGTGAATCTGGGTATTTACTTAGTTTAGGGCTTAAGGTTTAGGGTTTAGTTTTTGGTTATCTGCTATCCCACCCCCCCCAATAAAAGAGATTCTTTCATATGTTTAAATATTCAGCATAGCGATATTTTTTTATAATAATTAATCTTGCTTTCCTATGGCGCATATCCAATAATTTGGTACAACAAATTTGGTGAAAGGTGTGCTGATGTCTTCGATTGTCTTGCAATCCGCAAAGAACCAAGCGAAGGCAATACGCGAGCGCTCAATAAAAATTTCTGATCTGATTGAAGCACATTTTGAACAGATTGATAAGTTTAACCCAGAGATCAACGCAGTGATTTGGCAAGATCGTGAAGCCGCCAAAAAAATGGCTTGGGAGATGGATAAAGAGGTGGCTATGGGTCAGTTTCGTGGCCCTTTGCACGGCGTGCCTGTCACAGTAAAAGAGTCATTTGACCTTACCGGTGCGCCCACTACCTGGGGAGATCCTCAGTATAAAGACAACATCGCAGCGTCTGATAGCGACGCAGTAGCACGATTTCGAAGTGCGGGTGCCATCGTCTTTGGTAAAACAAACGTACCGCTTAATCTTGTTGAATGGCAAACCTTCAACGAAATTTACGGAACTACCAACAACCCTTGGGATCAAACTCGCACACCGGGGGGATCCTCCGGCGGTTCGGCAGCCGCGCTTTCAACCGGCATGAGCGCATTGGAAGTTGGTAGCGATGCTGGCTCTTCGATCAGAAATCCCGCCCATTACTGTGGCATATTTGGGTTGAAGCCGACGTTTAAGGTGGTTTCCTCTCGTGGCCAAAGTATCGAGGAATTGCATTCCGAGTCGGATATCTCAGTCGCTGGTCCATTGGCGCGCACGGCAGGAGATTTGAAACTTGCCTTTAAGACGATTGAGGGCCTACGCGGAATAGAAGCCACAGCATTCAAAAATCATCTGCCCACCGACAATCGGACAAAATTGAGCCAATTCCGCATTGGACTAAAACTCAATGATCCAGAAAGCCCCGTTGATCATGATTATCTTGCTAAATTGGACAGATTCGTCCAAAAACTGGAAAGGGCAGGCGCGAAAATAATTCAGGACAAAATACCTGAGTTAGATAATGAGCGGCACTTCATGATTTATCTCAAGTTGGTAGGTGCGTCTGATTCTCCGCACTTCACAAAGAAAAATATCAAAGCACTTATCGATGGCGTTAAGGCATTAAATAATGAACGCGTGACCCGCGTGTGTGGAACGCGATTTGAGGGGTTATCACTTTTGCATCGTGACTGGATCAACTTGAATGCAGAACGAAATAAACACCGCCTAGCATTTGATGCATATTTTGAGGATGTAGATATTCTTCTTGCCCCTGCAACAGGAGCACCCGCATTTAAACACGATCAAAAGGGTCAGCGTTATCGCCGGTTCTTGACAATCAATGGTGAAAAACATCCAGAAATGGCACAACTTTTCTGGTCGGGGTATTCGGGTGTTGTGGGACTGCCAAGCGTCGTGGGCCCGATTGGGCAGGTTAGAGGGCTTCCCGTAGGATATCAGGCTATTGCGGGTCATGGCCGTGACTTTACAGCATTAGCCTTTGCAGAGGCAGTAGAAAGGGAGTTGGTTGGCTTTACCCCTCCTCCTTTATGCCGTTGAAATACGTATTTGGTCCTAGATAGGCGGCATTCTATGCTGATGCAACCAACTGAACTTCTCATATGTTCAGGAGAGGATTGATCTCCACTACAAGCCAAAGCAATGTTGTGTTTCTCCCTCTTCTCATGACATTAATTAAAATAATTCCTGACAATTATTTATCTCTTCAATATTTAAAAGCTTTTCATAAGAGGACTTTACATCTAAATGCATTTTAGAGAATTTCACACATGAAAAAAATTTGTTGTAAAGCATTTCTTCCGACAGAGGATTGATAGAGGAACCCAGTGGCGCTCCCACAAATATTTTATGGTACCCTCCATTTTTAGAATATAACTCTATATTTGCCCATTCAGGGCAAATTTTTTCGGTATATTTAATATCTTTCGGAAGTTCACTTACACGCATTTTGACTTTAGCCATCAAGTTTTGAATATCCGAATCCATTATGTAGTGCTTACTTAAATGCTCTAATGAAATTTCTCCAAACTTCAAAATCATAGCAATGGCAAATTCTAAACTAAATTGGGCTTCTTTTGCTGTTTTTGGGTTTTGGAAAGTAAGATTTGAAGCAATTATTGGTGGAACTGTTGCGATTACTTCATCCACATTTTCAAAAGAAATATTGTTAGACTTTACAATGGCCTTTACTCCATCGGCAGCTGAATGACTCGCATAGCAAACAGGATATTTTTTTATATCTACGCCCGGTTCTAATAAGCCAAATTCTTTTCCAATATTCTTTACAAATGAGTGTTTAAAAAAACTATCATTGAGAACAGAAATTAGACCATTTCTATCTTCAAAAACATTTAAGGGTCCTTCCCCTCCTTTTATTGCCAGACTTACAGAAATAATTCCATTTTCTGAAGCACGTCCGCAATAATAGTGCTTTGCATTTGTTCCACGAACGGCTCTTGTTGCACCAATACCCGATATTGCTAATGAAAGAGCATTCTCAATTTCATTAATTTTAAGTTTGGCTAAAGAGGCTACTCCTGCAGCACTTCCAATTGATCCAAGCACAGAAGTTGTCCACCAACCCTTGTCATAAATACTATTTGAAAAAGCCTTAGCTACTGCAAATTCTATTTCTAAGCCAATAATAAAACTCTTCAACAAATCTTTTCCAGATAATGATTGATGTTGAGCAAAAGCTAAAACAGCTGGAAACACTACAGCTGAACCGTGAACAACTCCCGCATAGCAATTATCATCAAATTCAAGAGCGTGTGCCGATGCTCCATTTACAAATGCAGCGCCAGAGGGATTAAAGTACTTGTTTCGCCCAAGAACATTACAGCTCCCAGGTGAATAAACTTCTGATGCCACATCACACATGGAACGTGCTGATTTTGTAACTGATCCTGCTATGATCACCCCTGTAACATCAATTATTAGCTGTTTAGCGATGCTCGTCACATTATCGGGGAGTTCGATTGAATCCAAATCAAGGATCCCTTTAGCAAGATTTTTTATGACCAGCTTCTCAGATTTCATTAAGCATCCAGCATTTAAAATAACAGGGTTCCAAATGATTTTTAAGACACCTATTTTCTATCAAAGTACCCCGCCCTTACTGCAGTACCAATCAAATTGCAAATAAACCTTCCTGCAGTTATTGCAGTGATACCATGAATATCCTTGCTTGGAGTTATTTCAACAATATCCATTCCTAAAACTTTGCCTTTTTTAACTAAACCTTGAATAAGTGTCCTCATTTGTGAATAATTTACTCCACCTGGAGCAGGACCAGCAACTGCGGGCATAATAGTCGGGTCAACACCATCAGCATCTATCGTCAGATAATAATTTTGACCATGTGGTATTCTATCTAAGATAGCTTTCATGCCAACTTCTTGAAGCTCAATATCCGTAATTAAATTTGCACCGTAATCAAGAGCAGCTTCTCTTTCCTCTGGTCTGGCGCTTCCGGCTGAACGCAGCCCTATCTGAAAAATTTCGTTAATATGATCCATTTCTGAAGCTCTTCTGATTACACTTGATAGACCATAGCTTACTCCATGAAAAACA